>CAXTUO010000067.1:0-10198 GCA_964247175.1 uncultured Acetobacteraceae bacterium
GTCCAGGGCCGGTTCTGGCGTCGGCGCCGGCTGCGGAGCCTGCGCGGCGGGCGCCGGCGCCGCGGCCTGCGCCGGGACCGCCGCCCCGTCCTCGTAGCGGCACAGCACCGCGCCCACGTCGGCGTCCTGGCCGGCCGGCACCACGATCTCGACCACCACACCGTCGGCCAGCGCCGGCATCTCCACGACGGTCTTGTCGCTTTCGACCTCCACCAGCGTTTCGCCACGGCGGAACGCCTCGCCGGGCTGCTTCAGCCACGCGGCGATGCGCCCGGTTTCCATGGTCTCGCCGAGGCGCGGCAGGGTCAGATCGACGATCACCGGCGGACCATCCGCTTGACCGTGGCCGCGATGAGTCCGGCCGTGGGGATGCTGGCGCTTTCCAGGTCCGGCGACACCGGAATCGGGATGTCCTCGCCGGCGATCCGCACCACCGGGTCTTCCAGGTAGTCGAAGCATTCCTCGCTGATCCGCGCCGACAGCTCGGCCGCGACGCCTCCGGTCAGCACGGCCTCGCTGACCACCACGGCGCGCGACGTGCGCTGCACGGAGGCGATCACCGTGTCCATGTCGAGCGGGTTCAGCGTGCGCAGGTCGATGACTTCCAACGAGACGCCTTCCCCCGCCAGCGCGTCCGCGGCGGCCAAGGCGACGTGCACCATGCGCGAATAGGTCACGAGCGTCGCGTCGTGCCCGGCACGGCGCACGACCGCCTTGCCCCAGGGCGCCGCCGGCGCATCGAGGTCGGCCTGCTCCTTGCGGACGTAGAGCGACTTGTGCTCGATGAACACCACCGGGTCGGGCAGCGTCAGGCTGTGGCGCAGCAGGTGGTAGGCGTCCGCCGCCGTGGCCGGCATCGCCAGCCGCAGCCCCGGCGTGTTCATGATCCAGCCCTCAAGGCTCTGCGAATGCTGCGCCCCGGCGGAGCGTCCGGTGCCGCCCTGGGTGCGCAGCACCATGGGCACCCCGATCTGGCCGCCGAACATGTAGCGGATCTTGGCTGCCTGGTTGGCCAGCTGGTCCATCACCAGGCCGAGGAAATCCACGTACATCAGCTCGGCCACCGGGCGCAGCCCGGTCATCGCCGCGCCCACGGCGACGCCGACGAGGCCCGCCTCGCTGATCGGCGTGTCGATCAGCCGACCGGCGCCGAACTCGGCGATCAGGTCCTTGGTGACGCCGTAGGCCCCGCCGTAGGCGCCGACCTCCTCGCCGATGACGACCACGGCCTCGTCCTCGCGCATGGCGTCCTGCAACGCCTTGCGGAGCGCGTCGCGGTAGGTGATCTCGGTCAGCGCCATGGCTCAGGCGGACGCCAGGATGCGGTCGAGGCGGCGCTGCAGCGGCTCCGGCTCCGGCTCGCCGGGTCCGTAAACGTCGCGGAACATGCTGGCCGGCGGCGGCACGTCCGCGGCGGCGGCGAAGTCGATGGTGGCGTTCATCTCCTGCGCCACCTCCGCATCGAGCGCGTCGAGCGCGGCGGCGCTGGCCAGGCCGCGCTCCACCAGCGCGTCGCGCGCGCGGGCGACCGGGTCGCGCTTGCGCCCGGCTTCCTCTTCCTCCGCGGTGCGGTACGGGCTTTTGTCCATGCGGCCGTGGCCGAAAAAGCGGAAGCAGGACACCGACATGAACCCCGGGCGGCCCGCCCGCGCCTCGTCCGCGAGGGCCTGCGCCGTGTGGAACACCGCTTCCACGTCTTCCCCGTCCACCATCTTGGCCGCCAAGCCGAACGCCTCCGCCCGGCGGTCGAACTCGACGGAGCGGGTGGCGAGGTCGATGCGCGTGCCCATGCCGTACTGGTTGTTGACGCAGACGAACAGCACCGGCAGGTCCCAAAGCGCCGCCATGTTCATGCTCTCGTACAGCACGCCCTGCTGCATCGCCCCGTCGCCGAAGAACGCGACGGAGATCGCGCCGTTTTTCTGCCGCTTGTAGCTCAGCCCGGCGCCGACCACGTGCGGGATGCCGCCGCCCACGATGGCGTTGGCGCCGAGGTGGCCCAGCGCCATGTCAGCGATGTGCATGGAACCGCCCTTGCCGCGGCAATACCCGGCGTCCCGCCCGGCGATCTCCGCCATCATGCGCGAGGGCTCCGCGCCGCGGGCCAGGAAGATGCCGTGGCCCCGGTGGTGCGTGGTGAAGCTGTCCCGCGGCTGCATGGCGGCACCCACCCCGGCGGCGGCCCCTTCCTCGCCGATGGACAAATGCAGCATGGAGCCGGCGGACAGGCCGCGGGCATACAGCTCCGCCACCCGCTCCTCGAAGGTGCGGATGCGGCGCATGGTGCGGTAAAGCTCCGCAAGCGGCGTGTTGGACGGGGTCATGACGGCGCCTCGCGGAGCGGTTTCAGGGCGGGGTAAAGCTGGGCATAGCGCCGGTAGATCTCGTCGTAGCGGGCGGCGCGGGCCGGGTCCGGCTCGACCCGGCGGCCCGGGCGGACCATGGCGGCGATGCCGTCGTCGATGCTGTTGAAGTGCCCGGCCCCAAACGCTGCCAGCACCGCGGCCCCCAGCGACGGCGCTTCTGCCACCTCCGGCACCACCACCGGCAGCCCGGCGGTGTCGGCGTGAATTTGAAGCCAAAGCGGCGAGCGCGTGGCCCCGCCGCCCGCGGTGATCTCGGCGGCGCCGCAGCCCGCCTCCGCCATGCGGTCGATGATGGCGCGGGTGCCGAAGCCGATCCCTTCCAGCATCGCGCGGAACAGGTGCGCCGCGGTGTGGTGCAAGGACAGCCCGGTGATGGCGCCGCGCGACAGCGGGTCGGTGTACGGGGTGCGGTTGCCCTGGAAATGGTCCAGCACCAGCAGCCCGTCCGCACCCGGTTCAAGCTGCGCCGCCGCGGCGTTGAGCGCGTCAAGGTCGGGCGCGTCGCCCGTGAGCCGCCGCAGCCAGGCGATGATCGAGCCGGTCGAGGTTTGCCCGCCCTCCAGGATCGTGCGGCCGGGATACACCGCATCCTGATACGTGCCCCACAGCCCCGGCACGTGCGCCGTGCCGGTGCCCACGGCGAATTGCAGGTGCGAGGAGCCGGTGATCAGCGCCAACTGGCCGGGCTTCGCCACTGCCAGCCCGATCATGCCGATCAGCGCGTCGGCGCCGCCCTGCACGACAAGCACCGTCTCGGCCAGCCCGAGGTGCTCGGCCGCCTGCGCCGTGAGCGGCCCGACCACGGCGCCCGGCGCCAAGACCTCGGCCGGCCACTTGGCCCGGAGCTCGGCCAGGCCCAGCCGGTCGAGCAGGCTGTCCGGCCAGCCGCCGGCGTCCGCCCGGTAATGCCAGCGGATGGACACGTTGTTCAGGCTGGCGGCGCGGCGCCCGGTCAAGCGCCAGGTGAGGAAGTCCTGGTACTCGCAGACGGTGTGCGCGGCCCGGAACACCTCCGGCTCGTGCCGGGCCAGCCACAGCGCCTTGGGGATCATCCACTCGGCGGAGACCGGGCCGCGGCCCGCGCCGTTGACCGCGAGCGCCGGGTCGCCGGTGGCGAGCACGGCGTCGGCCTCCGCCCCGGCGCGCACGTCCATCCAGAGGATCGCCGGGCGCAGCGGACGCGCCGCCGCGTCGAGCGCCACCACGGTGCAGCACGTCGTGGCCGTGCACAGCGCATCGACATCCCCCGCGCCGATGCCGGCCGCCGCGACGGCCTGGCGCACCGCGATGCCCAGCGCGGACCACCACGCTTCCGGGTCCTGCTCCGCCCGGGCGCCTGCGGCGAACTGCGTGTCGTAGGGGGCCTTGGCCGAGGCGACGCTGCGGCCGGCCAAGTCGAACACGGTGGCGCGCAGGCTTTCCGTCCCGCCGTCGATGCCGATGACATGCCCCATGGACGCCGGCCCGTTCCCCTTGTGCGCTGCACATATGCTGCATGCGACGACATTTGTTCTAGGCCGCAGCTTCAGGGTTTGGCGGAGCGGGTGTCAAGTGCTATTTCGCGTCCATGGCGAGCCATCGATGCTGACCCTGCATTCGGCGCACGAGTCGGACGCCGCGATCATCGTCCGGGCGGCCTGGCTCTACCATGTCGGCGGATTGACGCAGGAAGAGGTGGCGGGGCGGCTCGGGGTGCACCGCACGCGCGTGGTCCGGTTGCTCGCGGAAGCGCGGGAGCGCGGGCTGGTGAGCGTCAGCATCAACCACGAGGCGGTCCGCGATCTCGCCACCGAGGACGCCATCGCGCGCCGCCACGGCCTGGACTTCTGCCTCGTGACCCCGGCGATGGGCGACCTGGCCGGCACCGAGCCGGCGCTGGCTGCCGCCCAGGCGGCGATTGCCCGCCGGGCCGTGGGGAGCGCCGCCGCGACCTTTCTCAAGGGCCGGCTCATGCTGGGCCGGCCCGTCACCGTGGGTGTCAGTTGGGGCCGCACGCTGGAACAGGTGGCGCTGCACCTTTCGGGCGTGCAGAACCCCCGGGCGCGCTTCGTGTCCTTGATGGGGTCGCTCACCCGCAACTCCGCATCCAACCCGTTCGAGGTGGTGCAGGCGCTGGCGGCCCGCACCGGCGGTGAGGGGTATTTCCTGCCGGTGCCGTTCATCGCCGACAGCGTGGCCGACCGGGCGGTGCTGATGTCGCAGCGCACCGTGGCCGAGGTGCTGTCCATCGCGGAGGCTGCCGACCTTTACCTGATCAGCGTGGGCGAGCTGCTGGAAACCTCGTTCCTGCGGCAGCAGGCAATGCTGTCCGCGGCCGAGCTGCGCAGCGTCCGTGCCCAGGGCGCGGTGGCCGACTCGCTCGGGCGGCTGTTCGACGGCCGCGGCGCCCCCGTCGATCACGAGCTGGCCCACCGCACCCTGGCGCTGGACTTCGAGCGGCTCCGGTCGCGCGACGTGGTGCTGCTGGCCGGCGGGCTGCAGAAGGCGGCGGCGGTGGAGGCCCTGCTGCGGACCGGCGTGGTCCGCGGCCTGGTGATCGACGGCGACGCCGCGAAGGCGTTGGCGGAAGCGCCCGGCCTGGGTTAGGCGTCCACCACCCGCGACAGCGGGCTGGCGACGTCTTCCAGGCCCTTCCCTTCCGCATCCACGCCGTAAACCAGGGCGACGACGCCGCCCGCGACCATGATGACCGCGCCCACCAGGTAGCCGTAGAACAAGGGCGTGCGCTGCGTGCCGTCGCCGATCAGCAGCCCGTAGATCGCCGGGGCGATGGCGCCGGCCACTTGTGCCACGGCGAAGAAGTAGGAGATCGCCTGGCCCCGGACCTCCAGGGGAAAGATCTCGCTCACGGTGAGGTAGGCCGCGGAAGCGGCGGCCGACGCGAAGAAGAACGCGACGCACCAGAGCAGCGTCTGCGTGGTCGCCGTCAGCATGCCGGCTTGGAACAGGAACGCCGACACGGCCAGCACCGCGCCGGCCAGCCCATAGGTCAGGAAGATCATCTTCCGCCGGCCGAGCGTGTCGAAGAAGTGCCCAAGCAGCAGCGGTCCGAGCAGGTTCCCGATGGCGAACGGGAAAAAGTAGTACTGGGTGGAGGAAGGAGTCGTGCCGTAGAAGTTCTGCAGGACCAGCGCGTAGGTGAAGAAGATCGCGTTATAAAGGAACGACTGCGTCACCATCATCGTGATGCCGAGCACGGTGCGGGTCGGATACTGCGTGAAAAACACATGCGTCAGTTGCTTGAACGACACTTCCTCCTTGGCCTGCACCAGCATCGCCCTGCTTTCGGGGACCGGCTCCAGCTCGATGCCTTGCGCGCGCACCGAGGCTTCCGTGTCCTCGACGATGCGCTCGGCCGCTTCGGCGTGGCCGTGGGTGAGCATCCAGCGCGGGCTTTCGGGGATGTGCCGCCGCAGCCAGATGATGACCAGGCCCATGACGGGCCCGATGAAGAAGCCGATGCGCCAGCCCAGGTCCTCGTTGACGTAGGCGGGGTTGAGCAGCCACAAGCTGGCAAACGCGCCCAAGCCCGCGCCCGCCCAGTAGGTGCCGTTGATGGCGATATCGACCCGCCCGCGGTAGCGGGAAGGGATCAGCTCGTCGATGGCGGAGTTGATGGCGGTGTATTCCCCGCCGATGCCCAGGCCCGCGATGAAGCGGAAAAGGTATAGGAACCAGACGCTGGTCGCCAGCCCTGCGACCCCGCTGCCCACGAGGTAGATGCCGAGCGTGATGATGAAGAGCTTCTTGCGGCCCCAACGGTCGGTCAAGCGCCCGAAGGTGAGGGCGCCGACGACCTGCCCGATCAGGTAAACCGTGCCGGCGAACGCCACCTCCTGCGTGCTCATGCCGAGCGTCTTCTGGAACCCGGCGGAGGCGACGAGCTGGATTTCCAGGCCGTCGAGGATCCAGGACACGCCCAGGCCGGCCACCACCATCCAATGAAACCTGGCCCAGGGCAGCCGGTCCATCCGGGCGGGGATGAGGCTCCTGACGACATCGGTGGAACTGGAACTCGGCATGAACTGGCGCCTCCCTGGCCGCGGACCTTGTTGGACGGGTCCGGTCGATGGTCGGGAGCCTGCCTTTCGCTGGACGGGCGGTCAATGAGGGGAATGACGGATGGCCGCTTCCGTGCGTCAACTCGAGTTCGGTGTCGTGCGGGCCTACAAGGCCGGCGGATTTGCGCGGGTTGACCTGATGGCGGAGCAGCCGCGGCTGGATGCGCTGGAGCCCGCTCAGCCATCCCCAGCCCGCAGCCGCCCGCTCCGGCCACACCAAAGCCGCCGCGTGCTGGCCTCCTTGGAGAACCGATGATCTCGGCGCCGCTTGGGATGCGGGTGTATCTCGCCTGCGGTGCCACCGAAATGCGTAACGGCGTGGACGGGTTGGCCATGGTGGTGCAGCAGGTGCTGCCCGAGGACCCGTTCGGCGGCGCGGTGCATGCGTTCCGCGGACGCTATCCCCGCGCGCGGAGATTGGATGAAGCGCTCTGGCCGCACGCACTCAGGCGCCCGGCGCCGAGCCGCGGCGCCGGCTGCCCTAAACGCCTTCCAGCAGGCTGATCTTGAGCTCCCGGAAGGCGCGGCGGAAGCGCGAGGTACGCTCATTGTCCAGCATGGTTTCCAGCTTGTGCCCGAGTGCGCGCAGCTCCCCTTCGCTCAAACGCCCCGCTTCAACGAACATGGATTGTTCCTCCGACCCGGCGTGGTGCAGAAAGGCCGCGTGCAGGGCGCGCAGGTGCTCCTCGAACTCGGCGCTGCCGAGCGGGAACTTCACCGTGGCCGCCAGCAGGTCCGCCAGGACGCCGTGCTCGGCATAGGCGACATCGACATCCTCGCTGACCGGCTGCACGGCCGGGTAGAAGATCGCGTCCTCGATGGCCTCATGGATGTCCAGTTCGGAGGCGAGGGTCCGTATCAGCTCGTGCCGCCGGGCGGTGTCGCCGGGCAGGGCCAGCACGCGGTCGAACAGCCGGCGCAGCATCTCGTGGTGCTCGCCCAGGACCTCCGTGGCCGTCCGGTGCGGCGTGCCGTCGCCGCCCTCGTGCCTCGGCCGCCCGGCCAGCGTGTCCGACGTGACGACGTGGTCGCCCGGCTCCTGCTCGCGCTTGACCTCCACGGTGCCGTCCCGCACCCGCGTCACGTAGCGCGGCTGCGGGCAGGTCGAGGGACCCGACACTGGCTGGCCGGTCGCCAGGTCGTAGCGGGAGCCGTGCCAGGGGCAGACGAGCGTGCCTTCCAGAACCCAGCCCTGGTCCAAGGGTCCCCCGGCGTGCGAGCAGCGTGCGCCCATGGCGTGGACCCGCCCACCCTGCTTGACCAGCACGATGCCGACCTCCTGCCGCGCGGCCTCGTCCCACACGCCGACGCGGTGGGGCACCTTGTCGCGCAACCCGGAGACCGGCAGGACCGGCTCGAACTCCCGCGGTTCCGGGCTGCGGTCCGCATGGTCCACCGCCGCCCGGCGCCGATACACGAGATGGCCGCCCAGGTAGCCGCCGACGCCCATGACGGCAAAGGCCGCGCCGCTCGCCCAGCGCCCGGCGACGATCCGCCCGCGGCCGCGCAGCGCGACGGAAAGGAGGTTGAGGCCCAGCGCCGCCGTGTTGACCGTCCCGTGTACCAGGCCGACCCGGCGATCCCGCCCGTTCAGGTGCTGCCAGTCGGCGACGCCGGTGACGATGGCGACAACCGCGCCGGCGGCCCCCGCCTTGAGTGCGAGGTCGGCGGCCCGCGACGCCCCGCGGTCCCGCAGCAGGCCCGCCGCAGCCAGGAGGTCCAACCCGAAGGCCAAGGTCCAGGTCCCGATCGGGACGGCCACGGCGATGGGATGGACGGGGTGGCCGTAGGGGCGGCCGTGCAGCGCGTTCGCCAGCCCCTTGCCCGGACGGCCCGCGACCTGCACGGTCCGGGAAATGGCCTTGCCGAGCGCGTAGCCGGGCCGGTCCAGACTTTCGGCCGCCTCGATCCGGCCGATGGCCGCGTCAATCATCTTGCCCATGCTGCTGTTCCCCCAAGACCAATCCGCGAGGTGGGGGGAGCCAGGCGCTTTGCGACCCTCAAAAGATCGGCATGGGAGGGCCGTCCGTGCCCGCGGGCACGCCGCTCACGGCCGCCACGTCCCGCCGCCGCCGACGCCGGACAGCTCGCGGTCAAGATAGAAGGCGGCCGAGATCAGGGCCAGGTGGGTCAGCGCCTGCGGGGTATTGCCGAGCTGCTCGCCGGACGGGCCGATCTGCTCGGAGAACAGGCCGAGGTGGTTGGCGTGGCCCAGCATCCGCTCGAACACCAGCCGCGCTTCCGCGAGCCTTCCTGCGCGGGCCAAGCACTCGGCATACCAGAAGGAGCAGGCGGTGAACGCGCCCTCCTGCCCGGCCAGCCCGTCATCGACCCGGTAGCGGAACACCAGCGCGTCCTCCGCCAACTCCCGCCCGATGGCGTCCAGCGTCGCCAGCCAGCGCGGGTCGGTGGCCGACACGAAGCGCACCAGCGGCAGCAGCAGCATGGCGCCGTCCAGGTGCGTGCTGCCCCGGGCGGCGACGAAATGGCCGCGTTCCTCGTCCCAGAACTCGTCCCACACGCTGGCGTGGATCTCGTCCCGCGCCGCGTGCCAGCGCACGAGCGGGGCGGGCAAGGAGCGCTTCTGCGCCAGGCGCATCGCCCGGTCCACCGCCACCCAGCACATCACCCGGCTGTGCAGCCAATGCCGGGCCGGGCCGCGCATTTCCCAGATGCCCTGGTCCGGCTCCTTCCAGTGCTCGCACACGTAGTCCACGGTGCGGACCGCGTGTCGCCAGCCCTCGTGGCCGATCGCCTCGCCGTACTTGTTGGCGAGGTAAACGGCGTCCAGCAGCTCGCCGTAGATGTCGAGCTGCACCTGGGTGTGCGCGGCGTTGCCGATGCGCACGGGCGCGGCGCCCCCGTAGCCGCGCAGGTGCGGCAGCTCGGCCTCGTCCAGGCGCTCGTGCCCGTCCACGCCGTACATGATCTGCATGGCCCCGTCGGAGCCGCAGCCCTTAGCGCGCGCCTCCACCCAGCGCATGAAGGCGTTGGCCTCCTGGACGTAGCCCAGCCGCATGAACGCGTACACGGTGAACGACGCATCCCTGATCCAGGTCGCCCGGTAGTCCCAGTTCCGCCCGCCGCCCGGCGCCTCCGGCAAACCGAAGGTCACGGCCGCCACGACCGACCCATGTCGGCGCGAGGTCAGCAGCTTGAGCGCCAGCGCCGAGCGCGTCACCGCCTCGCGCCAGCGCCCCTTGTAGCTGGAATGCGCGGCCCAGCCGTGCCAATGGGCGACGCAGGCCTGGAACAGCCCTTCCGGGTCGGGCCGCGCCGCTTCCGCGGCGTCGAGCAGCACGAACTCGGCGCACTCCCCCGCCCGCAGCGTGAAGTCGGCCACCGCCGCGCCGCCGTCGGGACCGGCCTCCGCAGCGAGAGGCAGCGATCCCCAAAGGCGCAGCGCCGGGCCACGGCCGCCGTGGAACACGACGCCCCCTTCGGCCGCCTCGGCGCGTGTCTTGGCCCGCGCATAGTCCAAGCGCGGGGCGCAGCGCAGGGCGAAGCGCACCTTTCCTCGTGCGGCGCGCACGCGGCGCACCAGGCGCGGGGTGCCCTCCGGCTCGGGGAAAGGCATGAAGTCCGTGATCTCGCCCACGCCGCCCGGCGCCGCGAAGCGGGTCAGCAGCACGTTGGTGTCGGGCAGGTACATCTGGTGCCGCCGCGAGCCGTCGAGCGCGGGGGCGATGCTCCACGCGCCACCCCGCTCGGGGTCCAGCAGCGCCGCGAACACGCTGGGTCCGTCGAAGCCGGGCCAGCACAGGAAATCCA
>CAXTUO010000068.1:0-2398 GCA_964247175.1 uncultured Acetobacteraceae bacterium
TGTACACCCTGCCGCCGCGGCGCGGCACGCGGCTCAAGGTCGGCGACCACGTGTTTTCCCGCACCGGCGACCCCGACGGCGACCGGATCGCCCATGCGCGAGACCTCCAGCGGCTGTGGCCGGCGGCGCGCGCCGCGTATCGCGGCCTCGACCGCTACAGCGTGCTCGAACCCAAGGCGTGCTTCTACACCGTGACCGAGCACGAAGAGTTCCTGGTGCATCCGACGGGGGCAGCCGGGTGGCTGGTCAGCGCCTGCTCCGGCCACGGCTTCAAGCTAGGCGCGCTGATGGGCGAGCTGGTGGGTCAGGCCATCGCCGGCGAGATGCCGGCGGACGAGGTGACGGCGCTGGCCGGCGGCCGGGTGACGCATCCGCGCTGGCGGCAGGCGGTTGCGGCGTGAGCGGCCCGCCCCGGCGCAACCGGGCGCCCGGCTTCGCCACCCGCGCCATCCACCACGGCTTCGACCGCACGGGAGCGCAAGGCGCGCTGATCCCGCCGATCTACATGACCTCAACCTACGCCTTCGAGCAGGCCGCCGAAAGCGAGGCGGTGGCGGCGGGCGAGTTGCTGCGCCCGCTGTACGGCCGGGAGGAGAACCCGACCCAATCGGTGCTGGAAGCCCGGCTCGCCAACCTGGAAGGCGCCGAGGCCTGCGTCGTGTTCGCATCCGGCATGGGGGCGGTCGGCTCGCTCATGCTGTCCCTGCTGTCGCAGGGCGACGAGCTTGTCGTGCACCGCACGGTGTATTCCAACACCCTGGCGCTGACCGAGGACGCGCTGCCGCGGTTCGGCATCAAGGTCGTGCCGGTCGATCTTTCGGACCCGGCCAACCTCGACCCGGTGCTGTCGCGCGCTACCCGGATGGTCTATTTCGAGACGCCGGTGAACCCGACCGCCGAGGTGCTCGACATCGCGGCCATCGCCGGGCGCGCCCGCGCGGCGGGCGCCACCGTTGTCGTGGACAGCACCTATGCCTCGCCCGCGCTGCAGCGCCCGCTGGAGCACGGCGCGCACCTCGTGCTGCACGCGCTGACCAAGTACATCAACGGCCACGGCGACCTGCTCGGCGGCGCGGTGCTGGGCGACGCCGCGACGGTGGAGCGGCTGCGGCGGCACGGCCTGCGCTACATCACCGGCGCCACCATGTCGCCGATGTCGGCCTTTCTGGTGCTGCGCGGCATGAAAACGCTGCCGCTGCGCATGGAGCGGCACGGGCAAACGGCGCAGCGCATCGCGGCCATGCTGGCCGGGCACGGCGCGGTGGCGCGGGTGCGCTATCCCTTCCTGCCGTCCGACCCCGGCTACCCGGCGGCCCGGCGGCAGATGGCGAACGGCTCGGGGATGCTGTCGTTCAGCCTGCGGTCCGGCAACGACGGGGCGGATCGGTTCATGGACCGCCTGCGGCTCGTGCTGCGCGCGGTCAGCCTGGGGGACGCGGAAACGCTCATCATGCGCCCGGGCGCCCTGCTGCGCGGCGCGCTCCGCGCCGATCCGGCCGCGCACCTGGCGGGCGGCGTCGATGAGTCGATGATGCGCCTGTCCGTCGGGCTGGAGGATGCGGAGGACCTGTTGGACGACCTGTCGCAGGCGCTGGACGCCGCCTGAAGCGAGCGCGAAAAAAAGGCGGTGCCCGAAGGCACCGCCAAGTTTAGGGAGGAAACGTCCGCAGCATGACAAAGTCATGCTGCACTGCACAAGATAGACATCTCCCGGGCCGATGCAAGGGAAAAAGTTTGGCAATGCGCGATTCCGACCATGCACGCGCCGGAAGCAGCATTGGCGCCTGCGCGCTCAGGAGGGAAGCCGGGCGCGCAGGCCGGCGATCCGCACCCGTTCGAGATGCACGACCGAAAGGCCGCTCGCGGCGATGATGACGGCGCCCACCACCACCCAGCGGTCCGGGACGTTGCCGAACACGAGCAGGCCCAGCGCGGAGGACCAGATGAGCTGCGCGTAGCCCAGCGGCGCCAGCACCGTCGCCCGCGCATGGCGGTAGGCGAGCACCGCAAGCCACTGCCCCGAGGACGCGACCACCCCCAACGCCACCGACAGCCCGAGGAGCGCCCAGCTCATCGGCGCCAGGAAGAACGGCAGGATGGCCATCAGCAGCACGAACCCGGTCACGGCGGTCCACAGCAGCGTCACGCCGGGGCGGTCGATGACCGCCAGCTTCCGCGTGGCCAGCATGGCCACGGACCAGAACAGCGAAGACAGCAGAACCAGCAGAGCCGCCGGCTGCAGCCCGTGCGCGCCGGGGCGGACCACGACCAGCATGCCGCCGAAGCCCACGAGCACGGCGATCCAGCCCGGCAAGCGCACCACCTCGCCCAGCACCGGCACCGCCAGCGCCGTGATCAGCAGGGGCGTGATGAAGTTGATCGCGGTGGCCTCGGCGAT
>CAXTUO010000068.1:2408-10126 GCA_964247175.1 uncultured Acetobacteraceae bacterium
CAGGTGCGCCAGGGACAGGATGAAGCAAAGGGCGCTGCCCGCCACGCTGACGCCGCGCAGGAGCTGCAGCATCGGACGGCGGCTGCGCACGGAAGCATGGCGGCGCCGGAGCAGCGGGCTTGCGGCCATGGCCACGAACACGGCGTAGCGGATGGCGGCAAGCTGCACTGTGGGCACGCTCTCCGTGATGTACTTGGCCATCGTGTCCGACAGCGAGAACAGGAGCGTGGCGCCCAGCATGAGCGCGCCGCCGCGCAGGAAGTCGTCGGGCGTCGGGCGGCGGCCCAGCTCCGCCGTACAGGGCGGCGCATCATCGATGGCCGGCGGCCCCGCTTCGTCCGCATCCGCCTTGCCTCCTCCCGCCGGTGCGGGTCGAGGCCGTGGCTGCGGGGCGGGCGCCTGATCAGTCCGGCCGGTTCGCGCATGGCCCCGAACAGCCGACATCAACGCCCCTTCCTTGCCCAGCATCCCGGCGGGACGTGTAGTTCCTTGAGGCCGCGAGGTCCAGGATTCTTGATCCGGAACCGAACCGTTGCCGCGCGTGCCCCGACGCTGGCAGGCGTGCAGCGCCAGGCGGGCAGGGCAGCGTGGGCGGGACCGGCGGTCACGCTTGGCTTTCCGTGATCAGTGTCCTGATCCGGCTGGCGAGCGCTTCCATGGCGAACGGCTTGGTCAGCACGTGCATGCCGGGGTCGAGGTGCCCGTGGCTCAGCACGGCGTTCTCGGCGTAGCCCGTGATGAACAGCACCTTGAGGCCGGGCCGCGCCACCCGGGCCGCATCGGCCACCTGCCGCCCGTTCATGCCCCCGGGCAGGCCCACGTCCGTCACCAGCAGGTCGATCCGGGTGTCCGATTGCAGCACGCGCAGCCCCGCCGCCCCGTCCGCCGCCTCGATGGCGGTGTAGCCCAGGTCCGCCAGAACCTCCGTCACCAGCATCCGCACCGTGGGCTCGTCGTCCACCACCAGCACCGTTTCGCCCTGCTCGGCGCGCGGCGCGTCGGCCAGCTCGGGCGGCGCGTCGGCGCTGTCCTCCTCGCCCAGGTGCCGGGGCAAGTACAGGCACACCATCGTGCCCTGCCCAGGCTCGGAGTAGATGCGCGCCTGCCCGCCCGACTGCCGGGCAAAGCCGTAGATCATCGACAAGCCCAGGCCGGTGCCCTGGCCGATGGGCTTGGTGGTGAAGAACGGGTCGAACGCCTTGGCCGCCACCTCCGGGGTCATGCCGGTGCCGGTGTCGGACACGCACAGCGACACGTACTGCCCCGGGGCCAGGTCGCGCTCGCGCGCCGCGCGCTCGTCCAGCCAGCGGTTGCCGGTCTCGACCGTCAGCTTGCCGCCGTCCGGCATCGCGTCCCGGGCATTGATGCACAGGTTGAGCAGCGCGTTCTCAAGCTGGCCCGGGTCCACCAGCGTGGTCCACAGCCCGCCCGCCGCCACCAACGGCTCCATCGCGATCCCCGGGCCGACCGTGCGCCGGATCAGCTCCTCCATGCCCGCCACCAGGCGGTTCACGTTGGTGGGCTTCGGGTCCAGCGTTTGCCGGCGGGAAAAGGCGAGCAAGCGGTGCGTCAGCGCCGCCGCCCGCTTGGCCGCGCCCTGGGCGGCGTTGGCGTAGCGGTCCACGTCCCCGATGCGCCCTTGGGCGATGCGGGTTTGCAGCAGCTCCAGGCTGCCGGTTACGCCGGTCAGCAGGTTGTTGAAGTCATGGGCGAGGCCGCCGGTGAGCTGGCCCACCGCCTCCATCTTCTGCGATTGGCGGAGCTGCTCCTCCAAACGCTCGCGTGCCTGCGCCTGCTCCTTCTCGGCCGTGACGTCGCGGGCGACGCAGTACAGCAGCCCTCCTTCCGGAACCGCGGTCCAGGAGAACCAGCGGTAAGCGCCGTCCCGGCCGCGGAAGCGGTTCTCGAAGCGCCGGGTCGCGCGGCCTGCCGCCAGCCCGGTGATCTCGGCCCGGGTTTCCGACCAGTCGTCGGGGTGCTCCATCCACTCCGAGGTCCGGCCGACCAGTTCCGCCTCGGACCAGCCCAGGATCTCCGTCCAGGCCGGGCTGGCCCGCAGCCAGCGCCCTTCCATGTCCGAGACCAGGAACGGGTCCTGGGAGATGCGCCACAAGCGGTCACGCTCGGCCGTGCGCTCGGTGAGCGCCGCCGCCTGCTCCTTTTCCGCGGTGATGTCGCGCGCGCTGCAGTAGTAAAGGCCGCCTTCGGGGACCGCGACCCAGGACAGCCAGCGGTAGCTGCCGGCCTTGGTGCGGTAGCGGTTCTCGAGGCTCAAGACCGGGTTGCCCTCCTTGAGATGCTGGAATGCGGCCTGGTTCCGCTCGATGTCGTCGGGATGCAGCAGGTTGATGAAGGGCGCGCTGGCGATTTCCGCCTCCGACCAGCCGAGCACGGCTTGCCAAGCCGGGTTCGTCCGCACGAAGATCCCTTGGGGGTTGAGGACCCCGAGCAGGTCCGTGCTGACCAGCCAGGTCCGGCTGCGCTCCTGCGCGCGTGCGGCGACCTCGCTTTCCACGTCGGCGTTGAGGTCGCGCAGCGCCCCGGCCGTGCGGATCGCCTCGGACACGTCGTAGCCGGCGATGAGGATGCCCGTGACCCGCCCGGCGCCATCCTGGATCGGCTGGTAGCGCAGGTCGATGAAGCGGTCCGCGGCCTCCCCCGCCAGGCGGACGGCCACCGCGCGGGCGGAATAAGGCTCGCCGGTCGCCGCCACGCGGTCGAGCAGCTCGTAGAAGCCTTGCCCTTCGAGTTCCGGGAACACCTCCCGCACGCCGCGCCCGATGAAGCGGCGCGGCCCCGAGATGGCCACGTAGGCGTCATTGACATATTCGAAGATGTGGCCGGGCTCCTTGAGCATGGCCATGAAGCCGGGCAGCTCCTGCAGCGTGCGCCGTTGCCGCTCGGCCGCTTGCAGCACCTCGCGTTCCGCCAGGACCTGCCGCGTCGTTTCCGTGCAGGCGCAGAACAAGCCTGCAACCGTGCCGTCATCGCCCGGCACGGGCGTGTAGGAAAAGGCGAAGTGGGCTTCCTCGGGACCGCCGTTGCGATGCAAGGTCAGATGCAGGTCGTCCATGTGGACGGGACAGCCTGCGAAGACCTGGTCCATGAGGGGGCCCACCTCTCGGCGGGTTTCGGGCCAAACGTCGAAGAAAGGACGCCCCAAGGCATGGGGATGCCGTGCTCCGAGCAGGGGCGCGTAAGCGTCGTTGTAAAGCAGGGCGCGTTCCCGTCCCCAGGCGATGAACATCGGCTGGCGGGAGCTGAGCATCACCCGGACCAGCGTCACCAGCGGCTGGGGCCAGGTTTCACCGGGTCCGAAGGCGGTGTCGCGCCAGGCATGCCCACGCATGAGCGCGCCCATCTCGCCCCCGGCCGCGAGGAAGGGCTGGGCGCAGGCTTCTGCCTCACCGGGCATGCCGGGCCAGGACAAGGCGGAGGCTGTGCGGGGCGGCCATGCGTTTGGATAGCGCAACGCTTGAACGGTGTCATCCTTTGGATGGCCGGACGGGACACCGGGGGCCGGGGAGGGCACGCCCGCCAGGCGCTGCCGTTCCCGCGTCGTTCAGTTCCCCGCTTCTTCCCGCTTGAGCAGCGCGTCGTCGATCTGCCCAAGCAGCTTCGGGAAATCAACGGGCTTCGGATGGTAGTCGTCGCAGCCGGCGGCCAGCGCCTTGGCCCGGTCCCCGGCCATGGCGTGCGCCGTGAGGGCGATGATGGGAACCGGCGCCTGGGCGTCGCCGCCCCGGAGCGTGCGGGCGACGGTCCAGCCGTCCATGACCGGCAGGTCCATGTCCAGCAGCACAAGATCGGGCTTCTCCGCGCCGACCTGCGCCAGGGCCTGCTGGCCGTCATGGGCCAGGACGACGTCGAAGCCATGGCGGCGGAGCCGGCGCGACATCATGTCCCAAAGCTCTTCGTGGTCCTCGACAAGCAAGATCTTGGTCACGCAGCCCTGCCTCCGCTTCTGCCTCTCCGGCGTTCGATGTGATAGCCGAGAGTGGGGGCGGCCTCCAGGGGCGGGGCACATGCCACCGGCCCTCGCCCCCCTCCGAACCACCCACCGGGAAAGCCGCCAGATGCCGCCGTCCAGTGAACACCAGCCCGGAGAACACCAGCCCGGAGCGGGCCTCCCGCCCGCCGCACCCAGCCCGGGCCGCACCGCCCTGCCGGCATTGAACGCCGGGGCCGTGGTGGTCGCAGCGCTTTACTTCGGGCGCGACCTGCTCATCCCCCTGGTGCTTGCGGTGCTGCTCGCGTTCGTGCTGGCGCCGGTCGTCGTCCGGCTGCAGCGTGCCCGGCTGCCCAAGGCGCCGGCGGTGCTGATCGCGGTCGCGCTTGCGTTCACGATCATCGGCGGGATCGGGGCGGTTGTCGGCAGGCAGGCCACGACGCTTGCGGGAAGCTTGCCCAACTACCAAGCGACCATCCAGGAGAAGATGAAGTTCCTGGCCACCGGGACGGAGCTGCTCGAACGGCTTAACAACTCTCTCCATACCCTGCTGGGCGGAGCGGAGGCGGGAACCGTCAAGCTCGGCCCGGCGCAGGCCGGCGTGGAGGGGGCGCCGTCCGCACCCGCCGGGTCGACCAGCGACCTCGGCGCACCGTCGGCGTTGGTGGTCGTCCGCACCATCGCCCAGCCGCTGCTCAGCCCGCTCGCCTCCGTGGGGATCGTGATCGTCTTCGTCATTTTCGTGCTGCTGTCCCGGGAGGACCTGCGGGACCGGCTGGTGCGCCTGGTCGGCCGCCGGGACCTGCACCGGACCATCCTGGCGATGAACGACGCGGCCCGGCGCTTGTCGCGTTACTTCCTGATCCAATTGGCCTTGAACTCGGGGTTCGGGGCGTTCATCGCGGCGGGCCTGTGGATCGCGGGCCTGCCAAGCCCGCTCCTGTGGGGCATCCTGGCCGGCCTGATGCGGTTCGTGCCGTTCATCGGCAGCTTCATCGCCGTGGCGCCGCCGCTTCTGCTGGCGCTTGCGGCCGCGCCGGGCTGGTCGCTGGCGCTGGTGGTGCTGGCCTTGTTCTTCCTGAGCGACATGGCCATGGGTCAGGTCATCGAGCCGTTGCTGTACGGCCACAGCACGGGGTTGTCGCCCATCGCGGTGATCCTT
Organism: uncultured Acetobacteraceae bacterium; assembly: GCA_964247175.1. Taxonomy (GTDB): domain Bacteria; phylum Pseudomonadota; class Alphaproteobacteria; order Acetobacterales; family Acetobacteraceae; genus CAHJXG01. The sequence goes on from CAXTUO010000068.1 coordinate 7,520, forward strand.
TCGGCGGCGTTCTGGGCCTTTCTTTGGGGGCCGGTCGGGCTGCTGATCGCGACGCCGCTGACCGTTTGCCTGGTGGTGGTCGGGCGGCACGTCGAGTCCCTGGCGTTCCTCAACATCATGCTGGGCGACAGCCCGCCGCTGGAACCCGCGGAAACCTTCTACCAGCGCGCGCTTGAGGGCCATGCGAAGGAGCTTGCCGCGCAGGCCCGGAAGGCGGTCGCCAGCTCCTCGCTGGCCCAGTACTACGACCAGGTCGCCATGCGCGGCCTGGCCCTGGCGCAGGCCGACCTGTCGCGCGACACCCTGGCCTTCGAGCGGCTTGAGGCCATCCACCGTCAGATCGAGACGCTGCTGTCCTTGCTCGCAGGCGGGCCAGCGGTTGGCGCACAGGGGCGCGCGGCGGCGCCGGCACCCGAATGGCAGGCGGAGGGCGCCGTGGTCTGCATCCCGGGCCGCGGGCAGCTCGACGACCTGGCCGCGACGATGGCGGTGCAGGTGCTGCAGGACGCGGGGTTCGCCGCGCGGAGCGAGTCCAACGCCATCCTCGGCACCGGACGCGGGGAGGCGGCACGCCTCGGCGATGTCCGGCTGTGCTGCCTGTCCGTGCTGGAACAGGGAAGCAGCGCGTCCGGCATCCGCTACCTGCTCCGGCGCATCCAGCGGCAGATGCCGCGCGCCGCCGTCGTGGTGTGCCTGTGGCACGCGGAGGGCGGCAGCCCCTTGCTTGCTGCCCTGCGCGCGGAGGGCAGCGAGGAGAACATCGTCTTGTCGTTGGGCGAGCTTGTCGCGCTGGCCCGGGCGATCTCGGCCCGCCGGCCAGAGCCGGTGCCGATTCCGGCCTGACCGATTCCGGCCGCGCTTCCTCAAAACTGCGGCACTTCACGGCAACGCTTGAGGAACGCCGCCCGGGGGACGGCGTAGTACCCGCTTCGGTGGGAGGTGCCCGACAGTGGATGCGGCGATGGATGAACCGGCGCACGGCCCCCGCTTGCGCGGCTTGGCGGCTTTCCTGCCGAAGCACTCCCCCCTCAACGTGTTGGCGGGCGTCCTGCTGGTCTTCGGCCTTGGCACGGCGGCGTGGGCGTCGGTTTCGGCCGGACGCGCCCGCCTGGTCGTGGCCGAGCAGAACCGCATCCTGGTGGCGACCGAGAGGCTGCTGTCCACCCTGAAGGACCTTGAGACCGGCGAGCGCGGCTACGCCCTGACCGGGGTGCCGGCCTACCTTGAACCCTACGAGCAGGCGGCCGCCGCCCTGGGCGGCGCGATCCAGGCCCTCGGCACGGACAAGCAGGCGGCCGAACGCCTGGCCGGCCTCGTCGAAGCCAAAAGGGCCTTCGCCAGCCAGGTCATCGATGCCCGGCGCGATTCGGGGATGGAGGCCGCCACGGCGCTGATCCTCACCGGGCAGGACAAGGCGTCGATGGACCGGGTGCGGGCGGCTGTGGCCGCGACCCAGGACACGGCCCGCGCCCGCATCCGCAGCACGGAGCAGGCGCGGCTCGGTCCCCTGCTGCCGGTCGTCGCCGCGGCCGCCATCCTCGCGGCGTTCGCGGCCATCGCGCTGCTCGCCTGGCGCCGCCGCCGGGCGGAGCGCATCAGCACGGCCCTGCTGGAGAGCGTGCTGGACAACGCGCCGGTGGGCCTGGGCTTCCTCGACCCGGCGCTCCGCGTCCAGCACATGAACCGGGCGCTTTCCACCATGAGCGAGCGGGCGCTCGACGCCGCGGTGGGCCAAAGCCTTTGGGACGTGCTGCCCGACATGCGCGCCGGGCTGGAGCCGCGGCTGGCCGAGGTGCTGGACGCCGGGCGCACCCTCACCAACGTCGAGATGTCCACGCGGAGCCGGATCAACCCGGCCCTGCTGCGCGAGTTCCAGTTCGGCTTCTTTCCGCTGCCCACCGACACCGGGGGCGCGGCCGGTGCGGGACTGGTCGTGACCGACGTCACCTACCGCAAGCGGTCGGAACGCCGCCTCCGCGAAAGCGAGGAGCGGTTCCGCACCCTGATCGAAACCAGCGCGTCGATCGTCTGGACCACGATGCCGTCCGGCGAGCTGGCGCCGCCCCAGGCGAGCTGGACGGCGTTCACTGGGCAGGCGCAGGCGGAGTACGAGGGGTTCGGCTGGCTGCAGGCGGTCCATCCCGAGGACCGGGACGCCACGCTGGAAACCTGGACCCGCGCCGTGGCCGACCAGGCGCTGTTTGCCATCGACCACCGCCTGCGCCGGGCGGACGGCGAATGGCGGACGATGGCGGCCCGCGGCGTGCCGATCCTGGACGAGGGCGAAACCCGCGAATGGGTCGGCACCCATACCGACATCACCGAGCGCAAGCAGGCCGAGGAGGAGCTGAGCGCCGCCAAGGACGCGGCCGAGGCCGCGAACCGCGCCAAGAGCCAGTTCCTCGCCAACATGAGCCATGAGCTGCGCACGCCGCTTTCGGCCGTCATCGGCTACAGCGAGATGATCGAGGAGGAGATGGAGGAAACCGGCGAGCAGCATCTCCTGGGCGACGTCCGCAAGATCCAGTCCAACGCGCGCCACCTGCTGAGCCTCATCAACGACGTGCTGGACCTGTCGAAGATCGAGGCGGACCGCATGACGACCTT
>CAXTUO010000069.1:0-10116 GCA_964247175.1 uncultured Acetobacteraceae bacterium
CACCCAGCACTTCTCGCTGGTCGTCCCGGCCCATGCCTGACCGCAGGCCGCTGCCCCGCTCCATCCCTGATGGTCTTCAGGATGGGGCGGAAACAGCCCGGCGCCGGGCTAGACCCAGGTGATGTTGGTCGGCGCCAGCGTGGTCAGGCCTTTCAGCAGCACGCCACGGGCGGCGTCGCCGAAGGAGAGCATCACCCCGGACGCCTGCGGCGTTTCCACCAGCGACGCCTGCAGCGCCTTGTCAACCTGCAAGGTGTCGCCCTTGGCCAGGGAGAAGTTCTCGACCAGCATGAGGCCGATCCCGGCGTGCACGGCGTAGATGTCCGCGCCGGCCCCGCCCGTCACGTCCAGGGTGCCGCTGCCGGCGGTGATGGTTCCCGTGCCGCTGCCGCTGCCGAACACCACCGTCGCGGCGCCCGACCCGCCCGTCACCGAAGCGTTCAGGACGTTGATGAAGCTCATCCCGGCCAGCCCCGTCCCCAGGTTGACGGTGGCGGTGGTGCGGCCTGAGTCGCCGTTCAGCGTAAGCGCGTCGGTCCCGCTCCCCGTGTTGATGCGGAAGATGTTGTACGGCGCGTCGGGGAAGGCCGAGCGGACGTTGATGGCCGTGTTGTAGTTGCCCGAGCCGAACGCCAGCGAGCCGCGCATCGCGTTGCCGATCGAGAGTGTGCTGGCGCTGCCCGCGGCGGTCGGGCCGCCGCTCAGGGTCGCGTTGGACTCGTCGAAGTTGTTGAGCGCGAAGGAGCCGCCGGACCCGTCGGTCAAGGTGGCGGCCTGCACCGTGTCGAAGCTGTCGGCGCCGATCCCGGTGACGCCCGCGCTGTTCCATTGATAGATGTTGGCCTTGAGGCCCGTGCTCCAGTTGCCGAACTCGGTGCTGTTCCCCGGCTTGAGCGCTGTCACGAACCGGGTGTTGGAGAAGTCGGCAAAGGCGACCGAGGTCGCGGCCGTGCCGACCCCGAAGTTCAGCGACCCCGCGGAACCCTGCTCCACGTTGACCTGCTGCGTCGTCCCGTCGAACGTGACGGCGCCGACGTAAAGGTTGCGGTCAAGCGACGCCGATCCGCCCCAAGCGTCGTTGAGGAAGGACACCGTGACGACGTGCGGCCCGGCGGCGCCCCAGGTGCCGTTGAAGGTGAAGTTCTGGCCCTGTCCGAGGCTGTGCGACGCTTGGGCGGTGAGGACGCCGCCAAGCTGGGTGCCGTCGAGGCTGACGGTGAACTGCGCGTCGCCCGCGTAGGCGTCCTCGGCCATCGCGAGCACGAGCGTGTCCGGCCCGGTGCCCACGGTGGGCGGCGTCGGGACCGTGCCGGCCTGGGCCGACGCCGGCACGCCGAAGTACTGCCGCCAGGCCGCGGCCTCCAGCGGCTTGGTGCCGTCGGTGAACTGCCAGTTGCCGTCGCCGGGGTTGATGTCCCAAATGTTGACGTAATCGACCTTCGGCGCCCCGGGCAGGCTCAGCACGGTGTACAGCCATTTCGGGAAATCAGGGTCGTCCACGGGGCCGGTCGAGGTGCCGTTGCCGCCCGCGCCGGTTTCGGCGATCCCGAGCGGCTTGTTGTGCGCCGCGGCGAAAGCCAGCACCTGCTTGACGCCCCATTGGCCGGGGTCGTAGCCGTTCGGGTTCCACTGCGTCGCGTTGGGGTTGGCCCAGTAGTGCTCCCGGTTCACCGGGTCGGAGAACCATTGCTGCAGGTTCGCGTCGTAGGTCCCGTCGTTCTTGTCCCAGTCGTAGAGCGTGGCCGGGTACATGACGTTGTAGATGTCCGCGCCGATCACATCCACGTACTTGTCTCCGGGGTAGGCGGACGTGGTGGGCTGGGCGGTGTAGTTGAGGTCGGCCGGGTTCCAAACCGTCCGCACGGTGATCCCGGGCACCGAGTGCACGAGGTCGGCGATGTGCTGGAAGGCCTTGGTCCAGTCCGCGACGGTGGCCGGGTCGCTGCCCATGTACCACGGCTCGAAGGTGCCGTTCATCTCCGGGCCGATGCGGGCATCGACCGAAACGTAGCCGACCTTCTTCCAGGAGTTGATCAGGCCGACGAAGACGTCGTCGTGCTTGCCGGCGATGATATCCTTGAACACCTGATCGGCGTTGTTCCAGTCCGAGTTGGTCGCCATCGGGATGTTCATCACCGGCGTCACGCCGCCGAGCACCGGCGACGCCGCCCAGGACCGCGCCATGCCGTCCTCGATCGGCACCCATTGCGACCAGTCAACGTAATAATCCGTGAACGCATCCATGTAGAGCGGCTTGGTGCCCATGGCTGCGGTGAACGTGTTGAACTGGTTCTCAAACCAAGCCTCAGAGGCCGGGTCCGTCGCGCTTGGGTCAAACACATAGACTCCAAGCGGAAACTTTGGCGTGGCCGTCATGTTGTTTGCAACCGCTGGTTAAGTAGGTTGCTGCGACCTTAGTTGGTTTCTTGCAAAGGGCAATTAACTTTGTTGCATCGCACTCCGATTCGCGGAACCGTGCCCTTTAAAGCACACCTTGCCGTTCCGTGACCGCGCCCATCCGGGCCAACCCGTCCCGGCTGGCCAGCCAGGGCGGCAGCAGGCCGCTGCCGCCCTTTCCTTAGTTCAGCTCCAAACGATCTGAGACGGGTCAAGCGAGCTGACGCCTTTCAGGAACACGTTGCCCGTGCCGCTGGCGTCGCCGAAGCTCAGCACGGTGCCGCCGCTCACCTGCGCCTGCGCCAACGTGCTTTGCAGGCTCGGCGAGATGTTCAGCACGTCGCCCTTGCCGGCGGAGAAGTTCTCGACGGTCAGTTGGGAATCCCCGGGGTGCACGACGTAAAGGTCGGGGCCCCCATCCCCCGCCACGTCCATCGGCCCCCAGGCCGCCTCGGCCCGGTTTCCGGCCGGGCTGAGGAAGATCTCCGAGCCGCTGTAGGTGCTGAGGGTCTGCGTGGTGACGGGCACGCTGGCGCTCGTGTCCGTGCCCGACGTGCTGGCCGGGGCACTGGCGGCCGGGGTATTGGCGGGAGCGCTGGCCGGCGCGGGCGCGCTGCTGGTGGTTCCGTTGGCGAACGCCGCGGCCCAGGCTTGGCCGGCAGCCGGATCATGCCCGCCGGTGAACTGCCAATCGCCCTCGCCGGTCTGCACGTCCCAAACGTTGACGAAGGCCAGCGGCGGGGCGCCTGGCGCCGAGAAGTCGGCGGCAATCGTGCCCGGCAGGGCGGTGCTGTCGCCGACGCCCACGCCGGTTTCCCCGATCCCGACCGGCTTGCCGTGCGCGGACGCCAGGGCGATGGTCTGGGCGAGGCCCCATTGGGAAGGAGACGTTCCGTCCGGATGGTACTGGCTGGCGCTGGGGTTGTTGTAGTATTGGGAGTCGCTGACGCTTGAGTCGTACTTGTGGGTCGTGCTGTAGGTATCAAGACCAATGATGTCGACCTTGTCATCGCCGGGAAAGGCTGCGCTGACGTCGATCTGGTCGTTGTTGGCCAGGTTCGGGTTCCAAACGGTGTTGACCTTGATGCCGGGCACGCTATGCACCACGTCGGCCACGTGCGCGAACGCCGCCTTCCACTGGTTGACGCTGTCGGCCGTGTTGCCCATCGACCATGGCATGAAGTTGCCGTTCATCTCCCAGCCGATGCGCATGTCGATCGTCGTATAGCCGGCGTCCTTGTACGCTTGGACGATCCCGCGATAGGTGTCGTCGTGCGCCCCGGCGGCGATCTGCTGCAGCGTCCCCGGGCCGTTGTCGCTCTTGGTGCCCAGCCCGACCGCCACCACGGGGGTGAGATTCTGCGCCGTGGGAGACCGGCTCTGCGACCACGCATTCCATGACGCGCTCGCAACCATGTTCGACCAGCTTCCCGAAAAGTCGGCAAACGTGTCGATAAATTGCGGCGTTTGTCCTATGGTTGAACTAATATCGTTCACTGTATTGTCAAAAGCCGACTCTGCCGCGGGATCATTCCCGTTCGGCGAGCCGGCATATACTCCGAGTGGCATCTTGTTAGACATGGGCAATGTTGCTCCCATAGCAATTTCTGCGCAGTCATTCATGAAATGACACGGGTGCAATAGCGGATATACTTCAGTGCGCAATCGCGATTAGGGGAAAATGCGCCCCGAAGCCGTCATTCGCCCATTCACGAAGCATAGGGTTCACGAAAGTAGGACAACAATCCGTTCGGCATGGGGCGGGGGGCCAGGAGTGCTGCGCGCCGTGCAGGCCGCAAGAACCGGATGCGGACAGAATTCTCGCGACGCGGCGCTCTCCAATGGCGTGCTCGGAGGGGCCGGGCCACGCTGGATGGCGCTGCCGACGCCGTGCTACGCTGCCCGCCATGAACGTCGTCCTTCGCCGGCCTATGACGCTTGACGAGTTCCTGGCCTGGGAGCGCCGGCAGGACCTGCGCTACGAGTTCGACGGCGCCCGGCCTGTCGCGATGACAGGCGGCACGGTCGAGCATTCAGAGATCGCGACCAACCTCGTGGAAGCTCTTCGGCGCCGCCTGCAAGGCAGGCCATGCCGCGCCTTCCGGGGCGACCTGAAGATCGTGGTTGCCGGCCGCATCCGCTATCCCGACGCAACGGTGACCTGCTCGCCGGTGCCGCGCGGCACGGACATGATCCCCGAGCCGGTCGTGGTGTTCGAGGTGCTTTCGGCCACCACGGCGGCCACCGACCGCATCGAGAAGAACGAGGAGTACCGGCTCACCCCGTCGATCCGGCGCTACGTCATGCTGGAGCAAGCCCGCCGGGCGGCGACCGTGTTCTCGCGCGCCGGCGACGATTGGGCCGGCCACGTGCTGACGGGTGACGCCGTGCTGGCCATGCCGGAGATCGGGGTCGATCTGCCGCTCGCCGAGGCTTACGCCGGGATCGAGTTCGCCACCGACGACCCGTCGCCCGAGGACGCCTGAACGGACAGCCGTATGCCGGCCGCGTTCCCTTCATCGAAAGCACGCTGCGTCTGAAACCGTCCAGAGCGCCGTGCGTCTTCGCCCCAAGCAAGGTGGCCGTCGCGCGTCGTGATGCGCCCCCGGACGTCAGCGACCCCGTCCAACCCGGCGGCCTCGCGCCGCGCAGGACAGCAGGTGGAGCGAGATGAGCACAACCGTCAGCGACTTCTTCTGGAACCGCCTGCACCAATGGGGCGTGCGCCGGGTGTTCGGCTACCCCGGCGACGGCATCAACGGCCTGCTGGGCGCGCTCAACCGCTTCGGCACGGACAAGATCGACTTCGTCCAGGTCCGCCACGAGGAGATGGCGGCGTTCATGGCGTCTGCCCATGCCAAGTTCACCGGCGAGCTGGGCGTCTGCCTCGCCACCTCCGGCCCCGGCGCGTCGCACCTGATCACCGGGCTGTACGACGCGCGGCTGGACCATATGCCGGTGCTGGCCATCGTGGGCCAGCAGGCGCGCACGGCGGTCGGCGCGCACTACCAACAGGAGCTGGACCTGGTCAGCATGTTCAAGGACGTGGCCGGCGCCTTTGTGCAGCAGGCGATGATGCCGGCCCAGGTGCGCCACCTCGTGGACCGCGCGGTCCGCATCGCGAAAAGCGAGCGGCGGGTGACCGCGCTCGTGATCCCCAACGACCTGCAGGAGGAGCCGTACGAGGAGCCGCCCCGCAAGCACGGCGCGACCCATTCCGGCGTCGGCTACACCGCGCCCAAGGTGGTGCCGTATGAGGCCGACCTGCGGCGCGCGGCCGAGGTGCTGAACGCGGGCAAGAAGGTGGCCATGCTGGTCGGCGCCGGCACGCTGAGGGCGGCGCCCGAAGTGATCGCGGTGGCCGACCGGCTGGGCGCCGGCTGCGCCAAGGCGCTGCTGGGCAAGGCGGCGCTGCCGGATGACCTGCCCTGGGTCACGGGCTCCATCGGCCTCCTGGGCACCAAGCCGAGCTGGAACCTGATGACCGAGTGCGACACGCTGCTGATGGTGGGGTCGGGCTTCCCATACTCGGAATTCCTGCCCAAGGAAGGCAGTGCCCGCGGCGTGCAGATCGACATCAAGGCGGACATGCTCAGCCTGCGCTATCCCATGGAGGTGCCGCTGGTCGGCGATGCCGCCGAAACCTTGCGGCTGCTGCTGCCGATGCTGCAGCCCCGCGCTGACAACTCTTGGCGGGAGCGCATCGCCGGGTGGAACGAGGACTGGCAGGAGACCATCCGGGACCGCGCCATGCACTCGGCCAGCCCGGTCAACCCGCAGCGCCCGTTCTTCGAGCTGTCGCCGCGCCTGCCGGACCGGGCGATCCTGACCAGCGACAGCGGCTCCTGCGCCAACTGGTATGCGCGCGACGTCAAGATACGGCACGGCATGATGGCGTCCTTGTCCGGCGGGCTGGCCTCCATGGGCGCCGCCGTGCCCTACGCCATTGCCGCCAAGATCGCCCATCCCGACCGCCCGGTGATCGCCATGGTGGGCGACGGCGCCATGCAGATGAACAACATGGCCGAGCTGATCACGGTGCAGAAGTACTGGAAAGGCTGGTCCAACCCCACCTGGATTTGCATGGTGATGAACAACCAGGACCTGAACCAGGTGACCTGGGAACAGCGGGTGATGAACGGCGACCCGAAGTTCGAGGCGACGCAGCAGTTGCCCGACGTGCCCTACCACAAGTTCGCCGAGCTGATCGGGCTCAAAGGCATCTACGTGGACGATCCCGACCGCGTCGGGCCGGCCTGGGACGAGGCGTTGGCCGCCGACCGGCCCGTGGTGCTGGAAATCCGCACCGACCCCAACGTGCCGCCGTTGCCGCCGCACATCACGCTGTCGCAGGCCCGCGCGTTCACCTCCACCCTGTTCAAGGGGGACCCGGAGGAAGGCAGCGTGTTGCTCAACACCGCCAAGGAGGTGCTGGCGTCCGTGCTGCCCGGCGGCAAGTCGTAGCGGCCCGTGGCGCCAGGAATGGTGCCTGGGGCCGCACTCGGCGCCGTGCGCGCCGAGGCGTATCGAGTCCCGGCCGACGCGCCGGAAGCGGACGGCACCACCGTGTGGAGACGGCCCGGCGCGCGATTGGCGACGACGCGGAACTGTTCGTCGATGCCAACGGCGCGCTGGCGGCCAAGCAGGCCGTCGCGTTTGCCCGGCTGTGCGCCGGACAGGGCGTGACCTGGTTCGAGGAGCCGGTGTCGTCCGACGACCTCCCGGGCCTGTGCGCCGTACGCAGCCACGTCCCCGCGCCGATGGAGGTCGCGGCCGGCGAAAACGTTTACACCCTTGACGATGCACGGGCCATGCTGGCGGCGGGGGCGGTGGATGTGATGCAGGCGGATGCGCCCCGCTGCGGCGGGATTACGGGGTTCCTGCGGGCGGCGGCGCTGTGCGAAGCGTTCCACACGCCGTTGTCCGGCCATTGCGCGCCCGCGATGCACCTGCACGCGGCCTGCGCGGCGCCGGGCTTGCGCCACCTTGAATGGTTTCATGACCACGTCCGCATCGAGCACATGCTGTTCGACGGCGCGCCCACGCCGCCCGATGCGTGACCGCTTCCCCGGCTACGACGTGATGAGCAAGCGCGGCACGCCCTCGTTCAACGAGGCGACCCGCCGGGTGCTGGACGCGCGGCTCGCCGTTCCGGACCTGCCGCGCCATTTCTCGCCGGAGGAGTTCGCGGCCGTCGCGGCGGTCGCGGCGCGGCTGGTGCCGCAGGATGGCAGCCGGCCGGCGGTGCCGGTGGCGGGGTGTTCCCGACCGTGGGCGGCGTCAGCCCGTCGCTCACCATCCAGGCCATCGCCTGCCGCACCGGCGACCGCATCCGGCCGATGGCCCGGCGCGGCGAGCTGTAGCCTGCGCCCGGTCCACGCTTCCTGACCATTGCGCCTCCGGCATCCGTCATGCGATGAACCAGAAGCCATGAGCATTCGGCTTCCTCCGCGACAGCACCGGGCGGCCATGCTGCTGGCCCTGCTGCTGCTCGTGCTGCGCCTGGCCCTTCCCGCTTACGCCGGGACCGCCGACAAGGACGCGGCCCAGGTGCTGGGCGGGGTGCCTATCTGCCATGCCGACGCCGGGCCAGCCGCGCCGGAGCCGGCGGGCAAGCCGGCCGTCCCGTCCGCGCATGACTGCTTGTTGTGCCCCGTGTGCCAGCTCGCCGCCACCCCGGCGCTGCTGCCGGCGGCGCCGTGGGTTTCGGCACCCTTGCAGGCTGGTCCGGTCCAAGCCGCGTTGCCGCCGCCGTCCACCGGGCCGCCGCAGCCCAGACGCTATGCCGCCCCGCCCCGGGGACCGCCCGCCTCCGCCGTCTGACCCGCCTGATCCGCAGCCCGGCCCATCCGGCCTGGCTGCCCCTGCGCGTTCCGACCGGAGATCACCCATGAACCGTTCCCATCCACGGATGAGCCGCCGCCCGGCGATGGCGCCCGCCGTGCGCCTTGCCTGTCTCGCCCTTGCCGCCGCCTTCGCCCTGTTCGGGCATGTCAGCGCCGCCCAGGCCCACGCCCACCTCCGCATGGCGGCCCCCGCGGTGGGCGGCACCGTCCAGGCGTCCCCGCCCGAGGTCGCCATCACCTTCACCGAAGGCGTCGAGCCGCGCTTCAGCACCATCGAGGTGCAGGACGCCGCGGGCCAGCGCGTGGACAAGAACGATGTCCACACGGCGCCCGCCGACAACAAGGTGCTCAGCGTCAGTGTGCCGCAGCTCCCCCCGGGCCCCTACACCGTGGTCTGGCACGCGACGGCGGTGGACACCCACAAGACCGAGGGCACGTTCCAGTTCACCGTCAGGCCTTGACCGCCCGTGGTGGCCGACATCGAGGGCGGGCTGCCGCTCGCCCTCGCACGCGCCGCCGCGGTGGCAGCGCTGCTGTCCGCCTTCGGCGCCCTGGTGTTCCGCGCCGTCGTGCTGCCGAAGGTGGCAGTGCGGGCGCCGGAAGTGGCCGAGGCCGTTCCGCCGCTGGACCGCCTGGCGCAAGGCAGCCTGTTCGCCGCGGCGGTGCTGCTGCCGGTCTGGGGCCTGCTGCAATCCGCCGACCTGGCCGATGCGGGGCATGACGTGCGCCGGGCGTTAGACGCCGTGCCGGTTGTGCTGGAAAGCACGGTGTTCGGGCACGTGCTGCTGGCGCAGTTCCTGGCCGTTTTGGCCGCAACCGGGGCCGTGCGGCGATATCCCCGGGCGGCGCTCGGCCTGTCAGCCGCGGCCCTGCTGCTGCAAGCCGGGCACGGCCATGCCTTGTCCATGGAGGGCGGCCCGAGCCTGCTGCTGCTCGCCAGCCTGCTGCACCTTCTTGCAGCCGGCGCCTGGATTGGCGGGCTGTGGCCGCTGCTGATCGTGGTGCGCGACATGCCGCCGCGGGTGGGCGCGCTGGCGGCCCGGTGGTTCTCGCCGCTCGGCAAGGCCTGCGTCGTCGGCACCGTGCTGTCGTCCGCCGTGCAGTTCGCCGGGTTGGTCGGCGGTGTGCCGGGCTTGGTCGGCACGGCTTACGGCTGGACCGTGGGCGCGAAGCTCGGCTTGCTTGGCGTCTTGTTCGCCTTTGCCGTGGCCAACCGCTACCGGCTGGCGCCGGCGCTGATGCGGGACGCGCCCGAGGCCGCCCGGCGCCGCCTGCTGCGCGCGGTCGCCGTGCAGACCGGCTTCGGCGTGTTGACCGTGCTGGCCGCAGGCGTCCTGTCCAGCCTGCCCCCGGCCGTGCACGAGCAGCCGTCCTGGCCTTTCCCGCTGCGCCCCAGCCTCGTGGCCATGGCGGATGCGGACCTGGCGACCGAGGTTTGGACGGGCGCCGCCATGCTCGCCGGGTCGGCGGGCGCGCTGCTGGCGCTGCTGTGGCGACCGGTGCGCCGCCGGGCGCTCACGGGGGTGCTGCTGGTCGTGTCCGGGTTGCTGGCCTGGCTTGCCGCGCCGCACTTGTCGCTGCTGCTCGTGGAAGCCTACCCAACCAGCTACTACACGTCCCCGACCGGCTTCACGGCGGCGTCGGTCGTGCAGGGCATGGCGCTTTACCCGCAGCACTGCGCGCGCTGCCACGGCGCGGAGGGCCGCGGCGACGGCCCGGATGCCAGCCGCCTGCCCGTGCCGCCTGCCGACCTCACCGCGGCGCATTTGTGGGAACATGCGGACGGCGAGATGTTCTGGTGGCTGCTGCACGGGATGGAAGCGCCGGACGGCACGCAGGCCATGCCGGGCTTCGCGGGCGTGCTGTCCGACGA
>CAXTUO010000070.1:0-9826 GCA_964247175.1 uncultured Acetobacteraceae bacterium
GGACGCCAGGCGGACATCACGGAGGAGAACATCCAGTCGCGCTCCCGCGGCCTGATCCTCATGGCGCTGTCCAACAAGTTCGGCGACATGCTGCTGACCACCGGCAACAAGTCGGAGATGTCGGTGGGCTACGCGACGCTGTATGGCGACATGTGCGGCGGCTATTCCGTGCTCAAGGACGTTTACAAGACCACCGTGTTCGCGCTGTGCCGCTGGCGCAACGCGCATGTGCCCGAGGGCGCCCGTGGCCCCCATGGCCCCGTGATGCCGGAGCGCGTCATCACCAAGCCGCCCTCCGCCGAGCTGAAGCACGACCAGACCGACCAGGACACCCTGCCGCCCTACGAGGATCTTGATGCGATCCTGGAGGGCGTGGTTAAAGGCGAGCAGTCCGTCGATGCGCTGGTCGCCCGCGGCGACGACCGGGCAACGATCCTGCGGGTGTGGCGGATGCTCGACCGCGCCGAGTACAAGCGGCGCCAGGCCCCGCCCGGCGTGAAGATCACCCCGCGCGCCTTTGGCCGGGACCGCCGCTACCCCATCACCAACGGCTACACGGGCTTGGTCGCGTGACCGACGCGCCGCCCGAGGGCTGGCGCGTCCGCATCCTGGACCTTTCAGGCGGCGCCGAGGACAACATCGTGGAGGACGTGCCGGGTTTTCTCTCGTTGGAACACGCTAACCTATTCGCCCGGCGCTATGTGCGGGACAGCATCGAGCGGTGCCGGGCGCGCGGCATGGAAGCGCAGGCGGTGCTCGACGCTTGGTTCGCCTACGGCGAGGATGCAGAGGTGCTGGGCGCGGGCGGGGAGGGGTGGCGTAGCGCGACCGAGCTGCACGACTTCGCGGCCCGACGCGCCGCGGCGCCTGACCGCGACTGGCGCTCCATCGACCCCCGCCTGGTCACGGATGACGATGAGGACGACGACGATGGCTCCGCGCCGGACAACGGGCACGGCACGGCATGAAGGTCCGCTTCGCCCCAAGCCCCACCGGCCTGCTGCATGTCGGCAACGCGCGCATCGCGCTTGCCAACTACCTGCTGACCCGGCGTCACGGCGGCGAGTTCCTGTTGCGGCTTGACGACACCGACACCGAGCGCAACCGCCCGGAGTATGCCGAGGCCATCGCCCACGACCTGCGCTGGCTCGGCATCGCCTGGGACGAGATGCTGCGCCAATCGGACCGGCTGGACCGCTACGCCGCGGCGGCCGAGCGGCTGAAAGCATCCGGGCGGCTGTATCCCTGCTTCGAGAGCGAGGAGGAGCTGAACGTCAAGCGCGAGCTGCGCATCCGCCGCAAGCAGCCGCCGATCTACGACCGCGCCATGCTGAAGCTGACGCCCGAGCAGCGCGCCGCGGCAGAGGCGAACGGCAAGCGCCCGCATTGGCGGTTCCTCCTGTCGGGCTACCCGGCGGAATGGGGCGACATGGTGCTGGGGCCGCGCACGGTGAAGCTGTCCGCCATCTCCGACCCCATCCTGATCCGGGCCGACGGCACGCCGCTCTACACTTTCACCTCCGTCGTGGACGATATCGAGACCGGGATCACCCACGTGGTGCGCGGCGAGGACCACGTCACCAACACCGGCATCCAGATCGACATCATGGCCGCCCTCGGCGCACGGCCGTCCAGCGTGCGGTTCGCCCATTTGCCGCTGCTGGTGGACCAGGACGGCGGCAAGCTGTCGAAGCGGGTGGGCGCGCTGTCGCTGCGCAGCCTGCGCGGCGACGGGATCGAGCCGCAGGCGCTGGCCGGCTACCTCGCCCGCCTCGGCACCGCCGACGACCCGGCGCCGCAACCCGCGGACGAGATCGCCGCCACCTACGACCTGTCCCGCGTGTCCCGCTCCGCCGCGCGCTTCGATGGGCGGCAGTTGCTGGCGTTGAACCGCCGGGTGCTGCATGAACTGCCATTCGACGCGGTGCGGGACCGCCTGCCGCCCTCCGCCACGACGGCGTTCTGGCTCGCGGTGCGCGGCAACCTCGATTTGCTGAACGAGGCGCGCGGCTGGTGGGAGGTGGTGGCCGGCACCATCATCCCGCCGTTGATCGAGGGCGAGGCCGAGTATCTGGACACCGCCCGTGATACCCTGCCGGCGGAACCCTGGGACAACGACGTATGGACCAAATGGATCGACGCGCTGAAAGCGGCCACAGGCCGCAAGGGCAAGAGCCTGTTCCTGCCGCTGCGCCTGGCGCTGACCGGGGAGGACCACGGGCCGGAACTGCGGGACCTGCTGCCGCTGATGGGCCGGGACCGCGCGGCGGAGCGGCTGCGGCTGGCGGCGGCGTGAGCGACCTTCCGGACCACGCGGCGCTGCGGGCGCATATGGGCGCCATCAGCCCGATGGCAGAGCGCAAGGTGCTGTACGCCTTGGATCGCCATTGCCGCGCCTTCATCGCGCTGTCGCCCTTCCTGGTGCTGGCGTCGGCTGACGCGGAGGGCCGGGCGGACGCCAGCCCGCGCGGCGACCCGCCGGGCTTCGTGCAGGTGCTGGACGACCGCACGCTGCTGCTGCCCGACCGGCCCGGCAACAACCGGGTGGACAGCTTCGCCAATGTCCTCCATGCGCCGGGCGTCGGCCTGATCTTCTTCGTGCCGGGGATCGACGAGACGCTGAGGGTGAACGGCACGGCCCGTCTGCTGACGGATAGCGAGGCCCTTGCAGAGTCCAGCATCGCCGGCAAGACGCCGCGCACCGGCTTGGTGATCGCCGTGGAAGAGGTGTTCTTCCATTGCGCCAAGGCCCTGCGCCGCGCCCGGCTGTGGGACCCCGCCGCCCAGGTCGAACGCTCCACCTTCCCAAGCCTTGGCCGCATCATCGCCGAGCAAACGCAGGTGTTCAGCGTCGAGGAGGCGGAGCGCCGGACCGAGGACGCCTACCGCACGCGGATGTATTGAGTCCGCCCATGCCCGGCCTCGTGCTGCACAACACCCTGACCCGGCGGCGCGAGGCCTTCGTGCCGCTCGACCCGCAGCACGTGCGCCTGTATGTCTGCGGCCCCACCGTTTACGACCTGGCGCATATCGGCAATGCACGCGGCATGACCGTGTTCGACGTGCTGGCCCGGCTGCTGCGGCACCTGTTCCCGCGCGTCACCTACGTGCGCAACATCACGGACGTGGACGACAAGATTAACGCCCGCGCCGCCGAGAGCGGGGAGGGGATCGACACCGTCACCGCCCGTACCGCCGCGCAGTTCCACGCCGACATGGCGGCGCTCGGCAATCTGGCGCCGGATATCGAGCCGCGGGCCACCGAGCATATCGCCGGCATGGTCGCGCTGATCGAGCGGCTGGTCGCGGGCGGCCACGCCTACGCCGCCGATGGTCACGTGCTGTTCGCCGTCGCGAGCTTCGGCCAGTACGGCGCGCTCTCCGGCCGCAGCACGGATGAGCTGCTGGCCGGCGCACGGGTGGAAGTCGCGCCTTATAAGCGTGACTCCGGCGACTTCGTGCTGTGGAAGCCGTCGCCGCCGGATTTGCCGGGTTGGGACAGCCCCTGGGGCCGCGGCCGTCCGGGCTGGCATATCGAATGCAGCGCGATGGCCTGGCAGTACCTCGGCGAGACCTTCGACATCCACGGCGGCGGCGGCGACCTGCTGTTTCCGCACCATGAGAACGAGCGCGCGCAGAGCCTGTGCGCCCTGCCGGGCAGCGGCTTCGCCCGCGTCTGGCTGCACAACGGCATGTTGAACCTCAACGGCGAGAAGATGTCGAAGTCGCTCGGCAACTTCTTCACCATCCGCGACGTGCTGGGCCGCGCGCCGGCGGAGGCCGTGCGGCTGATGCTGCTGAAGTCGCAGTACCGGGGCACGCTGGAGTTCAGCGACGCCGGGCTGGCCGAGGCGCGGGGCGAGCTGGACCGGTTCTACCGCGCCCTGGCCCGTACGCCGGCCGGGGAAGGGCCGGTGCCCGAGTCGGTTCTGGATGCCCTGTGCGACGACCTGAACACGCCGCTCGCCTTGGCGGCCCTGCACGCGCTGTCCGATGACGCCATGGCCGGCGACCGCGCCGCGGCGGCGGGGCTGCGGGCCGGGGGCGCGCTGATGGGGCTGCTGCAGGCCGACCCGGCGGCGTGGTTCCAGGGCGGCGACGATGCAGCAGCCATCGAGGCGGCCATCGGCGACCGCATCGCCGCCCGACGCGCCCGGGACTTCGCCCGGGCCGACGCGATTCGGGCCGAATGGCTGGCGCGCGGCGTGGCGTTCGAGGACCGTCCGGATGGCACGACCGACTGGCGACGGGTCGCGGCCCAGCCGGCATGACCGGGCGGGACGGCGGCGCCGACCTTGCGCCGATGGGCGAGAACAGCCCGGTCGTCATCCTGGTCCGCCCGCAGCTCGCCGACAACATCGGCGCCTGTGCCCGGGCCATGGCGAATGGCGGCCTGTTCCACCTGCGCCTGGTGGCCCCGCGCGACGGCTGGCCGCAGGAGCGCGCCTGGCGCACCGCGTCCGGCGCCGACCGCATCCTGGACCAATCGACGCTGCACGGCACGGTGGCGGACGCCGTGGCCGACCTGCACCGCGTGTTCGCCACCTGCCCGCGCCCGCGCCACGTCATCAAGCCGGTGATGACGGCCCGCGCCGCCGCCGGGGCGCTGCGGGAGGCCGAGGGGCGCGGGCTGCGCTGCGGCGTCCTGTTCGGGCCGGAGCGCGCCGGGCTGGACAACGACGACATGGCGCAGGCCGACACCCTGGTGCGCTACCCGCTCAACCCGGCGTTCGACAGCCTGAACCTGGCGCAGGCAGTCATGGTCATGGCCTATGAATGGTGGACCGCGGCGGACGAAACGCCGGGCCAGCGCCTGATGACCAACGAAACGGCGGTTGCGCCTAAGGGCCAGATCGAGAACCTGCTGGCCCACCTGATCGACGAACTGGATGCCAGCGGCTTCCTGCGCAACGCGCCGAAGCGGCCCGGCATGGTGCGGAACCTGTATCACCTGTTCCAGCGCGGCGAAGTGACGGAGCAGGAGTTGCGCACCCTGCACGGCGTCATCAGCATGTTGGCGCTGGGCCGCAGGCAGCGCGGCCGGCTGGAGCCGGACGGGCCTAATCCGGAGTTGTGAGCCGCTTCGCCAGGCGGCGGGACAGCACCCAGCCGATGATCGCGGAGCATGGGCCGCCGATGATGATGGGGATCAGGCCGAACGGCTGCCCGTTCGCCATCAGGTCCATGCCGATCCCCAGCATCGAGCCGCCGATGATGCCGCCGGTCACGCCGGAGGCGATGCCGAGCCAAAGGATGTCGCCGCGTGTGATCATGCGGGCACACATGCGGGCATCGCGGCGGTTTGACAACCGGGCACGGCGGCCTTACCACGCGCGCACTGCTGGGAACGTGGACGCGCCCTCGGGGCGTGCGCCCGCCGCAATGCTTTTGCGGCCTACTGGTGCAACAAACGGCACAATCGCCGTATAGAAGATGGAGTGTCGCGCATGACCAAGCGCGCCGAAAGCAAGTACAAGATCAACCGCCGCCTGGGCGTCAACCTGTGGGGCCGCGCCAAGTCGCCGATCAACAAGCGCGAGTACGGGCCGGGCCAGCATGGCCAACGCCGCAAGCAGAAGCCGACCGACTTCGGCATCCAGCTCATGGCGAAGCAGAAGCTGAAGGGCTATTACGGCAACATCAGCGAAAAGCAGTTCCGCAAGTACTACGACGAGGCCGTGCGCCGCAAGGGCGACACCAGCGAGAACCTGATCGAGCTGCTGGAGCGGCGGCTGGACGCCGTGGTGTACCGCCTCAAGTTCGCCATCACCCCCTTTGCCTCGCGCCAGTTCATCAACCACGGCCATGTCACTGTGAACGGCAAGAAGGTGAACATCCCCTCGTTCCTGGTGCGCGACGGCGACGAGATCGAGGTGCGGGAGAAGTCCAAGCAACTTGCCGTCGTGCTGGACTCGGCGCAGAGCGGCGAGCGGGACGTGCCGGACTACCTGGAAGTGGACCATCGCGCCATGAAGGGCCGCTTTGGCCGTGCGCCGAAGCTGACCGACGTGCCGTATCCCGTGTCGATGGAGCCGAACCTCGTCGTCGAGTTCTATTCGCGCTGATCCCTACCCATATGGATGATGCATGCGCCGGGTCCTGCCCGGCGTTTTGCATTTGAGGGCCGTGATGACACCCAAAGAAGAGATCGCCCGCCGCCGCACCTTCGCGATCATCTCGCACCCGGACGCCGGCAAGACGACGCTGACCGAGCGGCTGCTGCGCGCCGGCGGCGCCATCCAGTTGGCCGGCAACGTGCGCGCCAAGGGCGAGCGGCGCCGCACCCGGTCGGACTGGATGGGGATCGAGCGTGACCGCGGCATCTCCGTCGTGACCTCGGTGATGACGTTCGAGTACTCCGGCTGCGTGTTCAACCTGCTGGACACGCCGGGGCACGAGGATTTCAGCGAGGACACCTACCGCACGCTGACCGCCGTGGACTCCGCGGTCATGGTGATCGACGCCGCCAAGGGCATCGAGGCGCGGACCCGCAAGCTGTTCGAGATCTGCCGCCTGCGCGACATCCCGATCGTCACCTTCATCAACAAGATGGACCGCGAAGCGCGCGACCCGTTCGAGATCGTGGACGAGGTCGCCAGCACCCTGGCCCTGGACACGGCGCCGGTGACTTGGCCCATCGGCCGGGCGGCGACCTTTGCCGGCACCTACGACGTGCGCAGCCGCGCCCTGCACCTGCTGGACACGCTGGAGCAGAGCGACCCGCGCATGATCGCGTTGGGCGAGGAACTGGAACTGGTGCAGGCGGCCTTGCCGGAGTTCGACCTCCCGAGCTTCAACGCCGGGCACCTGACGCCGGTGTTCTTCGGCAGCGCCATCAAGGAGATCGGCGTGTCCGACCTGCTGGACGGCCTGGTGAGCTTCGGCCCGCCGCCGCGGGCGCAGCCGGCGGACCTGCGCACCGTGGAGGCGACAGAGGACAAGCTGACCGCGCTGGTGTTCAAGATTCAGGCGAACATGGACCCCAATCACCGCGACCGCATCGCCTTTGCCCGAGTGTGCTCCGGCCGGCTCCAGCGCGGGATGCGGCTCAAGCAGGTGCGGACCGGCAAGCAGATCCCGCTGCATGCGCCGCAGTTCTTCTTCGCCCGGGACCGGCAGATCGCGGACGAGGCGTTCGCCGGGGACGTTGTGGGCATCCCGAACCACGGCACGCTGCGCATCGGCGACACGCTGACCGAGGACGAGGAGCTGAACTTCGTCGGCGTGCCGTATTTCGCGCCGGAAATCCTGCGCCGGGTCCGCCTGGACGACGCGATGAAGGCGAAGAAGCTGCGCCAGGCGTTGCAGGAGTTGGCGGAGGAGGGCGTGGTGCAGCTGTTCCGCCCGCAGGACGGCAGCCAGCCCATCGTCGGCGTGGTCGGCACCTTGCAGCTCGACGTGCTGGTGGCGCGGCTCGGCAGCGAGTACGGCGTCGCCATCGGCTTTGAGCCGGTGCCGTATGCCCTCGCGCGCTGGGTCACGGGAGACAAGGCGTTGCTGGCCCGGTTCGTTGCGGAGCAGCGCACCAGCATGGCGGACGACGTGGACGGCGACCCGGTTTACCTCGCAAGCTCCGCCTTCATGATGCGGCGCACGGCGGAGATGCACGAGGGGCTGACGTTCCGCGATATCAAGGACGTGCGCGCCGAGGCCGTGGCGGCCTGAGATGGACCGGGTTGACCGCAAGCTGCTGGCGCTGCTGCAAGAGGATAGCACCCAGTCCATCGCGCAACTGGCGGACCAGGTCGGGCTGTCGCAAACGCCGTGCTGGAAGCGCATCCAGCGGCTGGAAGCGGACGGCGTCATCGAGCGCCGGGTGGCGCTGCTGTCGCCGGAGAAGCTGGGCCTGGGTTTGACGGTGTTCGTGTCGATCGAGGCCGGCGACCACTCGCCGGACTGGCTGGCCCGGTTCGCCACCGCCGTCACGAGCTTTCCGGAGGTGGTCGAGGTGCATCGGATGGCCGGCGACATCGACTACATGCTGCGGGTCATCACCCGAGACATTGCGGCCTTTGACGGGTTCTACAAGCGGCTGATCGCCGCGGTGCCGCTCAAAAACGTCAGTTCGCGGTTCAGCATGGAGCGGGTCAAGTCCACGACCGCGCTGCCGTTGGAAATGGCCGGGTAGGAACCGGGGCCTGGGTTTGAAGCCAAGCCCCGGCGAAGCGTCACGCGGCTGCCTGGTGCGGCACGCCCTTCTCGGTCAGCAGGGTGTCCAGCTCGCCCGACTGGTACATCTCGGTCACGATGTCGCAGCCGCCCACGAACTCGCCCTTCACGTAAAGCTGGGGCACGGTCGGCCAGCTCGAGAACTGCTTGACGCCTTCCCGCAGCTCTGCGTCTTCCAGCACGTTGGCGGTCTGGAACGGCACGCCCATGTGCGTCAGGATCTGCACGACCCGGGCCGAGAACCCGCATTGCGGGAACATGGCGTTGCCCTTCATGTAGAGCATGACGGGATTGGAATTGATCTCGCTCTGGATGCGCTCGTGGACTGGACTCATGGTGTCGGCTCCTGTTGCGGCGGTGAGGTTTGCAAGGCGAGAGCGTGCAACGCACCGCCCATACGGCCTTGCAATGCGGCGTAAACCATCTGGTGCTGCTGGACGCGGGACCGGCCGCGGAAGGCTTCGCTGACCACGACCGCGGCGTAATGGTCGCCATCGCCGGCCAGGTCCTGGATCGTGACCTGCGCGTCGGGCAGGGCGTCCCGGATCAATGCCTCGATCTCGCTGGCTACCATCGCCATCGGCTAGCTCCCCATCCAGGCCGGGAAGAAGCGCTCATGCGCCGCCCGCAGCTCCGCCAGCGATATGGAGACGCCGCCGGGCAGTGTCAAATGCGCGCCGCCGGAGCGGCCGAGCCGCATCGCCGGCACTCCGGCGCGTTCGGCCGCAGCCATTACGCCGTCCGCATCGGCCACGGCCAGCATGTAGCGCGCCTGCTCCTCCCCGAACCAGAAGCCGTGCGGCGCCACCCCGGCGGGCGCGTCCGAGAGCGTCACGCCCACATCTCCGCCCAGCGCCATCTCCGCGACGGCAATCAGCAGGCCCCCGTCGGACACGTCATGGCAGGCACGTACCCGGCCGGCGAGGATTAGTCCGCGCACGAAATCGCCGTTGCGGCGCTCGGCGGCGAGATCGACTGGCGGCGGCGGCCCGTCCTCCCGCCCGGCGACCTCCCGCAGCCACAGCGACTGCCCCAGCCATCCGGACGCCGCCCCCACCAGCAACAGCTCCAGCCCCGGACGCAGCGCCAGGCCGACGCATTGGCCCGCGTCCTCCAGCACGCCGAGGCCGCCGATGGCCGGCGTGGGCAGGATGCCGCGTCCGTCGGTCTCGTTGTACAGGCTGACGTTGCCGCTCACGACGGGGAAGTCGAGCGCCCGGCAGGCCGCCGCCATGCCGCGGATGCTGGCGGCGAACTGGCCCATGATCTCGGGCTTCTCGGGGTTGCCGAAGTTCATGTTGTCGGTGATCGCGAGCGGGCGGGCGCCCACCGCGGACAGGTTGCGCCACGCCTCCGCCACCGCCTGCATCCCGCCGGCCTCCGGGTCGGCGGCGCAGTAGCGCGGCGTGCAGTCGGTGGTCAGCGCCAGCGCGCGGCGCGACCCCTCGATCCGCACCACGGCCGCGTCGGCGCCGCCGGGCCTTTGCACGGTCTGGCCGCCGATGGTGCTGTCATATTGATTCCACACCCAGGCGCGGGAGCACAGGTCGGGACAGCCGATCAACGTGAGCAGCGCGGACGCCAGCCCCGCGGGGTCGGCGACCTCGCCCAAAACAGGAAGTTTCGGCGTGTCTGCCGTGGGCCGATGGTACAGCGG
>CAXTUO010000070.1:9836-10049 GCA_964247175.1 uncultured Acetobacteraceae bacterium
CGCCCCGGTGCCGCACCACGATGCGCCCGGTATCGGTCAGGCGGCCGACCACGGCGAAGTCCAGCTCCCATTTCTCAAAGATGGCCCGCGCCACGTCCTGCCGGTCCGGACGCAGCACCATCAGCATGCGCTCCTGGCTTTCCGACAGCATCATCTCGTAGGCCGTCATGCCGGCCTCGCGCTGCGGCACCTGGTCGAGGTCCAGCTCGATGC
>CAXTUO010000071.1:0-10035 GCA_964247175.1 uncultured Acetobacteraceae bacterium
CAACTCGTCTCCCCCCTTGCCGATCTGGCTGCGGAGCTTGTCGAAAGCGATCTCGTGCCCGAACTCGCGGAAGGCGTCCTGCCAGGCTTTGGCATGGAGATCGACGGAATCAATCAGCGTTCCGTCAACGTCGAAGATCACGATGCTGGGCATGGATGGTCCTTCCGGGGCGCGGCTAGGCGAAGTCAGCGCCGCCGGGACCGCCGGGTTCCCGCGGCCGTCCTCAACCTACGCGGAGCGTCGGCGCCTGGCGATGCCTCGTCGTGCATTCATAAGCGTAGGCAAGCCCAAGCAAATCCGCCTCGCTCCACATGCGGCCCACGAAGATCAGGTTGAACGGCGCGCCCGATGGGTAGTACCCCGCGGGCACCGTGACGCCCGGCAGTCCCGCGATGTTGATCTCGCCCACCGTGGTCTCGTGGATCGTGTCCGTCCCATGCAGCGGCGGCAGCGCCGAGCGCATCTGCGGGAAGGCCAGCGCATCCAGCCGCGCCTCCGCGAACACGGCATCGAAGATGTCCAGGTACGCTTCCTTGGCCGCGATGAACTCCGACATGTCCGGCGGACGTGCCGGGTCGGCGAGACAGGCGGCGAACTGCGGCAGGTTGGGCGCGAAGCTCAGCACGCCCGAAGGGCCGAAGGCATCTTCCTTTGCGGTGGCCGCGGCGAACTGGGCGAAGCTGCGCAGGGCCGCGCCCGGCCCCAGCCGTTCCAGGTACTTCTGCATGTCGTGGGGCACGGATTCGAGGCCGCGGGCGTCGAACTCCGCCAGCGGCAGGGTTGGGGTGCGCAGATCGGCGAAGCCGGAGCCGTGGAAGGGGTCCTCGACCAGCACGGCGCCCTGCGCTTCCAGCTCTCCCTTCGCCCGGGCGTACAGCGCCACCGCCTCCTCCGAAAGCGGCTGGTTGCGCCAGCCCGGGCCGTACAGACCGATCCGCTTGCCGCGCAGCGCCTCCGGGTGCAGGCGCGAGGCGTAGCCGCCTTTCGGGCGGTGGCCGACGCCCGCAATGGTCTTCGGGTCCTCCGCGGTGTAGCCGGCCAGCACGTCAAGCGTGAGCGCCGCGTCGCGCACGCAGCGGGCAATCGGCCCCACCACGTCGCGTAGGCCGGACAACGGCATGACGCCCGCGTTCGGCACCAGGGCGAAGCTCGGCTTGATGCCCACCAGCGCCTGGGCGGAGGCCGGGTTCTGGATGGAGCCGCCGGTTTCCTCGGCCAAGCCCAGCACGGCCATGCTGGCGGCGACGGCGGTTGCGGTGCCGGCGCTGCTGCCGCCCGGCAGGAACTCGCGCCCGGCGGCGTTGAAGGTCGGCCCGGCCCAACTGTCGTTCGCGTGGCTGCCGGTGTGGCTGAGCACGGGAATGTTGGTCTTGCCCAGGATGACGCAGCCCGCCGCCCGCATCCGTGCCACCACGGGGCTGTCGGTGCCGGGCATCAGGTCCACCCCGCCGGTCTTGCTATACAGCAGCGACCAGCCGCCGGTGGTCGGGAAGCCCACCATGTCCATGGCGTCCTTCACCACCACCGGCACGCCCGCGAGCGGCCCGAGCGCTTCCCCGGCGGCGCGGCGCCGGTCGATCTCCCGCGCGTCGGCCAGGGCGTCCGGGTTGAGGAAGATGATGGCATTGTAATGCGGGTTGTGCTCGGCGATGCGGCCGAGGAACGCCTGCGTCAGCGCCTCCGACGTGGTGGCGCCGCTGGCAAAGGCGGCCTGCGCCTGTTCCACGGTCAGCTCAACGAGGTCGATGGTCGCGCCGCTCATTTGGGAAGCTCCGTTGCCTGAGGTCATACCGTCATGTGCCGCTCGATTTGCGCCGCGGCGCCGGCGTCCCCCGTGCCGCCCTGCTCGACCACCTCGCCCGCCGTCAGCACGGCGAAGCGGTCGGCGACGGCAAGCGCGAAGGCCACGTTCTGTTCCACAAGCAGCATCGCCGTGCCGTGCATCCGCCGCTCCGCCGCCAGCACGTTTGCCAGGCGGTCCACCACGGAGGGCTGCAAGCCCTCGGAAATCTCGTCCACCAGCATGAGGCGGGGCCGGGCGATGATGGCGCGGGAGATCAGCAGCATCTTCTGCTCGCCGCCGGACAGCGTGCCGGCCTTCTGGCGGAGGCGCTGCAGCAGCACGGGGAAGTGCGGCTCGATCAAAGGCAGGCGCTCGCGGAACAGCCGGTCGCCGGGCACGCCGAGGCGTAGGTTCTCGCCCACCGTCAGGTCGGCGAACAGGGCCTGCTCCTGCGCGATGTAGCACAGCGCGCGCCGGGCGATGCGGAACGGCGCGAGGCCGGCCAGCGTCCGGCCGTCGAGCCGCACGCCCCCGGACCGGGGCTGGACGAAGCCGGCTGCGGTGCGCAGCAGCGTCGTCTTGCCCACGCCGTTGCGCCCGAGCAGCGCCACGACCTCGCCGGCCCCTACGCTCAGTGATACATCCCGCAGCACCATCGTCGCGCCGTATCCGGCCGTCACGTCGGCGAGGTTGAGCAAGTCAGGCCCAGGTGCATCAAGCATGGGCGGTGCCGGCGTAGATGGTCCGCACGGTGTCCGACTGCACGGCCTCTTCCACTGCGCCGTCCAGCACGACGCGGCCCTGGTGCAGCACGACCACGCGCGACGAAATGCTGCGCACGAAGTCGAGGTCGTGCTCGACCAGCACGATGCACAGGCGATGACGATGGGCGAGATCGGCGAGCAACGCGCCGATGCGCCGCCGCTCCGGCTTGGTCAGCCCGGCGGTCGGCTCGTCCAGCAGCAGCAGCGTGGGTTCCAGCGCGAGCACCATCGCGAGTTCGAGCGACTGCTTCTCGCCGTGAGACAAATGCCGGGTCTCGACGCCCAGGCGGTCGGACAGGCCGGTCGCGCGCACCACCTCCAGCGCCGATTCCGGCAGCGCGATGGCGGGCGTGCGGCGGAAGGAGGAGGGCCGCTCGATCCGGCTGCGGGAAACGCGCAGGCACTCGGCCACCGTCATGGTCTCGAACACGGACGCGGTCTGGAACTTGCGCCCGACGCCCAACGCCGTGCAGCGGTGCGGCGGCAGGCGCCCGATGCCGCGCCCGCCGACCTCGACCAGCCCGGCGCTGCGCTCCCGCCCATCGGCGATGCAGCGCATCAGCGTCGTCTTGCCCGCGCCATTCGGGCCGATCAGGCTGAGAAGGTCGCCGGCATGGGCGGCGAACGCGACGCCGCGCAGCACTTGCAGGCTGCCGAACCGCTTGTCCAGCCCCTCGACCCGCAGCACGGGGCCGTCCCGGCGCCGCACCGTCGTCGGCGCCTCGACCAAGCGCGGGACGGGACCGGGCCGAAGCGCCCGGCCGAAGCGGAGCAGCGACAGCAGGCCGCCGGGCAGCGCCAAGATCACCACCACGAACACCAGGCCGACGATCAGCGCCCAAAGGAACGGCAGCGCGCCGCCCAAGTAGTTGCTGATCGCGTCGATCCCCACCGCGCCCAGGATCGGCCCGGCGATTGTCGCGCGCCCGCCGAGTGCTGTGGCGATCACCAGCTCGGTCCCCGACACGAAGTTGCCCAGCTCCGGCGCCACGACCGCGGTCGCGCCGGCATACACCCAGCCGGCGGCGGCGCAAACCAGCGCGCAGGCGACGAACAGCAGCAGCTTCAGCCGGGCAGTGGGGATGCCGAGGTACTGGCAGCGCACCTCGTTCTCCCGCATGGCGACCAGCAGCCGGCCGAAGTCGCTGCGGACCAGCGTCGCCGCCCCCGCCGCCACCACGACCAGCAGCAGCCCGGCGACGCGGAACCAGCTTTCGGTGTCCAGGTCCGGCACGTCGAAGCCGGAAAGCCCGCTGCTCGACCCCGTGGTGTTGCCGCCAACGAAGATGAGCTGCACGAACACGATGGGGAAGACGAGGGTGATGGTGGACACGTAAAGCGGCGACGCGCCGTAGGAGAAGGCGAGCCAGCCCACCAGCAGCGCCGCCAGCCCGGCAGCCCCCAGGCCGAGCACCAGCCCCAGCAGCCCCGTCGCGGCGCTGAACCCCAGACCGGTGGACACCAGCGCCAGCGCGTAAGCGCCAATGGCGAGGAACGCGGCCTGCGCGAAGCTTAGGATGCCGGTGTAGCCCCAAAGCAGGTCCACCGTGACCGCGGCCACGGCCAGCAGCAGGGAGCGGGTG
Source organism: uncultured Acetobacteraceae bacterium (assembly GCA_964247175.1). Lineage (GTDB taxonomy): Bacteria > Pseudomonadota > Alphaproteobacteria > Acetobacterales > Acetobacteraceae > CAHJXG01. Next base: position 4,131 of record CAXTUO010000071.1, read on the forward strand.
AGCACGTTGACGCTGTAGGTGTCGAGCACGGAGGGCGCGGCAAGCACCGCCGCCGCCCCGGCCAGCGTCAGCGCCGCCGGCAGCCAGCTTCGCCCCGGCGCTGGCGGCCTCCCATCCGCGTCACGCACGGGCGAACCCCGCCGGGCGCACGCGCAGGATCACCGCGGCCAGCACCGCCACCGTCATGCCGCCCAGCACGGCGTTGAGAAAGGTCGAGACTAGCACCTGCGCCGCCCCGAGCACCAGCGCCGCCGCCGCCATGCTGACCAAGGACGAGCCGGACAGCAGCACCAGCATAAAGGCGCCTACCAGCCAAGGCACCCCCATGTTCGGGTCCACGCTCGACAACGGCACCACCAGCGCCCCGGCCAGGGAGGCGAGCGCCGAGCCGAGGCTGAAGCTCGCGAAGCGCACCGCCGCGCTGTTCACGCCGAGCGATTGCGCCAGGTTCTCGTTGGCGATCACCGCGCGGGTGACGAGGCCGAGCCGGGTGCCGTGCAGCACCAGCGCGATCCCGCCCGCCAGCAGAACGGCGACCGCGACCAGCAGCAGCCGGTATTGCGAGTACGTTTCCCCCAGCACGGAGGCGGCACCGGACAGCGGGCTTTGCGCGAACTGCACCTGCCGCCCGAAGGCCAGGGTGATCACCTGCCCGATGACGATGCCGAGGCCCCAGGTCGCGAGGATCGCGTCGAGCGGACGCCGATACAGCGGGCGCAGCACCGTCCGCTCCATCGCCGCGCCCCCCAGCAGCCCGGCCAGCGCCGCCGCCGGCAGGCTCAGCCACGGGTTCCACCCGGCCCACGTGACCAGGAGCGCCGCATAGCCGCCGACCGTCAGCATGGCGCCGTGGGCGAAGGAGATGATGCCCATGACGCCGAACACGATCAGCAGGCCGAGCGCCACGACGTACAGGATCGCCGCCGTGGTCACGATGTCGAGCAGCAGGCTCACCACGAGCTAAGTCCGGGGACTACTTCAGGTTCGGGCACTGCGCGCCGGGGTCCACGTCCTTGGCGGTTTGCAGGATCTTGACGCTGCCGTCCGGCTGCACCTGGCCCAGGTACATGGTCAGCGGCGCGTGGCGCTCCTTGTTCATCCGGATAGGGCCGCGCGGCCCGTCGAAGGAGACTTCGGCCAGCGCCTTGGTCACGCCGTCCGCCGCCGTGCCGCCCGCGCGTTCCACCGCCGCCTTGTACAGGTAAACCGCCTCGTACTGCGGCACCGACAGGTCGTTGGGCGTCAGCAGCGCGCTCCCGAACTTGGCGCGCATGGCCTGGAGGAACGCCTTGTTGGCCGGGGTGTCCACGCTGGTGTAATAGGAGCCAGAGATGTAGATGCCGCTCGCGTCTTCCCCCATCGTCTTGGCCGTGCCCTCATCGACGCCGAGGTTGCCGACCAGAGCGGTGATCCCCGCCGCCTTGTACTGCTTGGTCAGCGTCACGTTCGGCACGCCGCCCGCGGTGGACAGGATCAGCGCGTCGGGGTTGGCGGCCCGCACCTTGCTGATGATCGCCGTCCAGTCCCCGGCGTCCATCGGCTGGTACTCGTCGCCCACCACCTTGCCGCCATGCGCCTCGATGTATTGCTTGGCATAGGACAACATGCCGCGGCCGAAAGCGTAGTCGCTGCCAATCAGGAAGAACGTCCTGGCGCCCTTGTCCTTCAGGAAGTAGTCGATCACCGGCGCTTCCTGCTGCTCCGGCACCCAGGCGTCCACGAACAAATAGCGGTTGCAGGAATGGCCCTCGTAATACGAGGTGTAAATGAACGGCGTCTTGCCCCGGGTCACGATGGGCAGCCCGGCGTTGCGCGCCGCGCTGGTTTCCATCGAGATCAGCACATCGACCTTCTTCTGGAACACCAGGCTGTCGAACGCCCGCTGCGCCCCGGCCGCCCCGCTGCCGTCGTCGGCCACGTCGAGCGCCAGCGGGCGGCCCAGCACGCCGCCGTGGGCGTTGATCTCCGCCACCGCAAGCTCCGCCGCCTGCACGACGGAGGGCGCCACGACGCTATTCGCCCCGCTCAGCCCGATGGGCACGCCGATATGGATGGGCGCTTGGGCGTGGGCGGATGCCGCCAGCAGCGAGAGGCCGATGGCGGCCGAGGCGAGTTTCTGCATTCCGGGTTTCCCGTGGGTCAAAGGTATGACTTGGCGAGCATCATATGCACGCCCTTGTTGCCGTCCACGGTCTGCGTCACCCGCAGGTCGCCGATCAGCGAGCACAGCATGTAGGCCTGGTTGCGCGACAGGTTGGTGCGGCGGCAGACATGCTTCACCATCTCCCGCACCGCTTGCTTGGCCGCGTCGTCCAGATCCTCGTCAAGGCCGATGGACATCAGGTGCGTGGGCGTCTCGGCGAACGGGAAATCGACCTCGAAATCCTTGCGGACCGTGAGGCGGAAGGTGCCGGACAGGCCGGTTTCCAGCGCCGTGATGCACACCTCGCCGTCGCCCTGCACGCCGTGGCCGTCGCCCGCCATGAACAGCGCGCCCTCGTTGAACACGGGCAAGAACAGCGTCGTGCCGGGCTTCAGCTCCTTGTTGTCCATGTTGCCGCCGAATGCGCGCGGCACCGGCGAGCCGCAACGGCCCCACGCCTTGGGCGGCGCCACGCCGATGATGCCGAAGAACGGGTCGAGCGGCAGCTCCGTGCCCCAGGGCAGCGTGCAAACGTTGCGGGCGCGGTCGATGGCGGGGTGGATGGTCTCGTAGTCCGTGAACTCCTCCGGCAGCGTGCCGAGCAGCGGCAGGATGGCGACGAAGCCCCAGTCCATCGTGGGGGTAGCATCCAGGATATCGACCTGCAGCGTGTCGCCGGGCTGCGCGCCGCGCACGTAAACCGGCCCGGTGATGAGGTGCGGGCCGGGGCCGTCCGGCAGGGCTTTCAGCGCCGCCAGGTAGTCCGCAGGCACGCGCGACATCTCGGGCAGGCTGGCCATGCCGCCGGCCGGGAACGAGGACAGCTTCACGGTGTCCCCGGACTCGACTTCCAGCACCGGCGGGCTGGTCGCGTCCAGGTAGCCGAGAACCATCTTGTCCGGCGTCGCCGGGATTTCGTGATGCTGCGCCATGGCGGTCCCTTTGTTGAAATCAGGTTAACAAGCGGTGCATGTCGGGGCCGACGGCATCCGGCCTGTCACCGCGACGCCGCGTCGAACACGGCGTGGCTCCAGGCGCCTTCCGGCTTCTTGGTGATGACGGGATCGCCGCCGCCGGCCATCAGCTCGTCCACCGTGCGCTCATAGGCGGCGGGATCGAGAAAGCCCATCCGCTTCGGGTCGGCGCCCAGCAGCTTCGCCACCTCGCCCATCATGCGCTTCTGGTGCGCCGCGGTCTGCGCGCCGGCCGTGTCGTTGGACAGCACGATCCTCACCGCCTCGTCCTGATGGGCGGCCGCGTACTGCCAGCCCTTCACCGAGGCTTGCAGGAACCGGACGAGGACCGCGATCGCCGCCGGGTCGGCCAGCTTGCTTTCAACCGTGTAAAGCCCGTCCTCCAGGGTGGCGACGCCCTGGTCCTCGTAGCGGAACACATGGAGCTGGTCGGGCTTCATGCCGGCCTCGATCAGTTGCCAGTACTCGTTGTAGGTCATGGTGGAGATGCAGGCCGCCTGCTTCTGCAGCAGCGGATCGACGTTGAAACCCTGCTTCAGCACGGTGACGCCGTCCGGGCCGCCGCTGATCGGCAGCTTCAGCTTGCTCATCCAGGCCAGGAACGGGTACTCGTTGCCGCTGAACCACACGCCCAGCGTCTTGCCCTTGAACTGCGCCGGGCTGGAAACGCCGCTGTCCCTGCGGCAGGTCAGCTCCATGCCGGATTTCTCGAAGACCTGGGCGATGTTGACGAGCGGCACGCCCTTGTCCCGCGCGGCGAGTGCCGAGGGCATCCAGTCCACGATCACGTCCGCGCCGCCGCCGGCGATGACCTGGGCGGGGTTGATGTCCGGCCCGCCCGGGTTGATCGTCACGTCCAGCCCGGCGTCGGCATAGAAGCCCTTGGCCGCGGCGACGTAATACCCGGCGAACTGCGCCTGCGGCACCCATTTCAGTTGCAGCGTGAGCTTGTCCGCGGCTTGGGCGTGGACGGCAAGGCCGCACAGCGCGGCGGCGGCGGCGAGCAGGAAGCGTCGCATGGCAAGAGTGTCCCAGAAGTTCAACGGAACGAAGGGTGCCAGAACGCGACCCGGCGTTCCAGCAGCGACAAGGCGGCAAAGGCGAGCGTGCCGGTCAGCGATGCCAGCACGATCTCCGCCCACACCAGGCCGAGGTTCATCCGCGTGGCCTCCGTGCTGATGCGGAATCCCATGCCCACGATGGGCGTGCCGAAGAACTCGGCGACGATGGCGCCGATCAGCGCCAAGGTTGCGTTCAGCTTGAGCGCCACGAACAGGAACGGTACCGCGGCGGGCAAACGGAGGCGCAGCAAGGTCGCAAGGTAGCCTGCGCCGTAGCCGCGCATCAGGTCGCGCTCCGTGGGGCCGGCCGCGGCAAGACCGGCGGTCGCCTGTACCAGCATCGGGAAAAAGGTCATCACGACCACCACGGCGGCCTTGCTCGGCCAGTCGAAGCCGAACCACATGACGGTGATCGGCGCGATGCCGACGATGGGCATGGCGGCGGCGAGGCTGCCGAGGGGCATCACGCCGCGCCGCAGGAAGTCCGACCGGTCAAGCACGATGGCGGCGCATAGCCCGGCCGCGCATCCAACCGCGTAGCCCGGCAGCACCGCCCGCAGCACGGTCTGCACGAAATCCGCGCCGAGCGTCGGCAGGTGGGTGGCAAACGCCCAAGCGATGGCCGACGGCGGGGGCAGCAGCACGCCGGGCACGCCGTAGCCGACGCAGGCAATCTGCCACGCCGCGAGCAGCAGCGCGCCGAACAGCACGGGCGGCCCGACGCGCGCCACGACCCCCCTGCCCCGCGCCAGCCACCAAAGCAGCGCCCCGCCCCCGGCCAGCACGCCGAGTAGCAGAAACGTCGTCACAGCCGCCCGCCCCATGCGCGCGCCAGGCCGGCCTGGGCCAGCGCGACCCCACCGGTCGCCAGCATCGCCAAGGCGCCTGCGGTGAACAGCGCCGCCCAAATCTGCAAAGTCTGGCCGTAATACGACCCGGCCAGCAGCCGCGCGCCCAGCCCAGCCTGCGCGCCCGTCGGCAGCTCGGCCACGATCGCGCCGACCAGCGCCAGGGCGCTTGCCACTTTCAGCGCCGGGAACAGGAACCCCATGGACGCGGGCCAGCGCAGCCGGGTGAACACCTGGACGCCCGAGGCGGCGTAGGTCCGCATGAGGTCACACTGCATCGGGTCCGGCGCGCGCAGGCCCGTGACCATGGCGACCGTGACCGGAAAGAAGCTGAGCCACCCGGCAATCAACGCCTTGGGCCAAAACCCCACGAGCCCGGCGTGGCCCAGCACGACGATCACCATGGGGGCGATGGCGAGCACCGGCACCGTCTGGCTCGCGATCACCCACGGCATCAGGGAGCGGTCCAGCGTGCGGGCATGGACGATGCCGACCGCGAGCGCCGTGCCGAGCACGACCGCGATGACGAAGCCGCACAGCGCCGCCCCGGTGGTCACGCCAGCATGGAACACCAGGCTGCGCGGCGAAGAAACGGGGTAGCCGAACAGTTCGTCCAGGATCTCGCCCGCGACCTGGTGCGGCGCCGGCAGCAGCGGGCGGTCCAGCGAAAGGGTCGAACGCCACACGTCGCCCGCGCTTGCGCCCTCGTCGGCGAGGCTCACCGCCATGTCGTGGTTCATCCACATCGCCGCGGGATACCAGGCCGCGACCAGCGCCAGCAGCACGGCGACGACCGGCAGGGCGCGCCGAGTCCAATCAATCATGGCGGTCAATCATAGCTGTGCCCGGCCCGCAGCGCGCGGCGCACGCGGTGGGCGA
>CAXTUO010000072.1:0-9973 GCA_964247175.1 uncultured Acetobacteraceae bacterium
CCAGGGCGCATTGCCGCTGGTGGCTCACCCCGTCCCCGTCGGTCCACAGGTGCCAGTAAGGGACACTGGGCTTGGGTCCGCTCCCGTCCCCGCCGCTGGAGCCTTGCGTGTTGGCGGTGGTCGTATCCTGCATGGGTCATCTCCTCGGTCAGCGCGGCAGCAATGCCGTCGCATAAGGGTGGGAGGACGCGAACGGGTCGCTCACGAAGCTCTGCCAGGCGTGGCCGTCGATGCCCACGGTGATCAGCAGAAAGCCCGATGCCAGGGAGAAGTTCTTGAGGAAGTCCCAGAACAAATCCCTTCCCTTGCTTTCGCCCTTCTTCCAGAAATCACCGGGCTGCCAGAACCGCTTGAACAGGATGGCGGTCACCGCGCAGTAGCCCGCCATCACGAATGCGGCGAGCCGGTCGGCCACGCCCGTCAGGATCCCGAGCGGCATCACCAGCTCGACGAAGACGCCGGCCAGGATCAGCCCAGTTGCCACCGTCCGGTTCGAGAACACCTCGCCGGCCTGCTTCACCGCGCCGCCGAAGTTGAAGATCTTGTCGAGCGCGCTGGCCGGGAAGAACAGCACGACCAGCCCATACCGCACGGCAAGGATGACGATGTCCGACGCGGTCACAGCTTGGCTCCCCCGCAACCAAGGCTCCGTCGCCGGGTCTGCCCTGCTCGCGCGGGTCGGGACAGGGCGTGGCTCATTCCACCACTACCTCCAGCCCGCTGGCGGCAAGAACCTCGGTGGCCACAGTGTCGCCGATGCGGCTGAAGCGCAATGCGGCCGTGCCACCGCCTGCCCGGATGCCGTGCAGCGCCAAGCTGTCCACCCTATCCGGCAGCAGCGGGCGCCGCACAACCAGGCGGCGCGCGAACCCGTCTGCGGACAGGCCCAGCAGTTCCGTCGTCATGAACGGCACCGCGGCCGCCGACCAGGCCTGCATCGGATCGGCGCGCGGCGTGCGGGTCGGCCCGTCGCCGGGCTGCCGCTGCGTGCCGGCGATGAACTCCGGCAAGCGGCCAAGGCGGAACCCGCCGGCGGCGTCGAGCGTCGCGGCCATGATCCGCAGCGCCGCCGCGTCCTCGCCATAGCGGCGCAACCCCGACACGATCAGGGCATTGTCGAAAGCCCACACGCTGCCCTGCTGGTAGGCGAGCGGATCGAAGGCCGCATGGTCGGCCGACAGCGTACGCACGCCCCAGCCGGAAAACATGTCCGGCTTCATCACGCGCGCGGCGATGCGGACGGCGTGCTCCGGCGCGGCGATGCCGGTCCACAGCACCTGCGCCGCGTTGGAGGCGACGGAGGCGACCTGCTGGCCCCCGGCCTCCAGCGCCAGGCAGTAGCAGCCCTCCTCCGCCATCCAGAAGTCGCGCAGGAAGCGCTCGCGCAATGCGGCCGCCTCCGCTTCCAGCTTGTCCGCCTCCGCGTCGTCACCGATCCGGCGGAACAACCCGCCCATCATCATCATCGCCTGAAACGCGTAGCCCTGCACCTCCACCAGGGCCAGCGGCGGCACCGGGTAGGCGCCGTCCTTCCGCAGCACGCCCGTGCCGGAATCGCGCCAGCTCTGGTTCACCGGCTGCTTGCCTTCTGCCAACCCGTCATAAGTGACGTAGCCGCCGCCCTCGTCCAGCTTGCGCCTTACCCATCCAAGCGCCGCATCGACGCTGGACCGCAACTCCGCCATCAGCGCCATGTCGCCGGTCCAGCCGACGTGCCGGGCGATGGCAATCAGGAACAGCAGCGTGGAGTCCACGGCGGCGTAGCTCGGGGTCTGCGTCACCTCGTGCAGGTGCGCCAGCTCGCCGACCCGCAGCTCGTGCAGGATCTTGCCCGGCTGCTCGCGCGTCCTCGGCTCGTCCCGCTTGCCCTGCCAGTGCGCCAGGGCGCGTGCCGTGCGGGCGCCGAGGTCGGGGTTGAAGGCGAGGCATTGGATCGTGGGCAGCAGGCTGTCGCGGCCGAACAGCCCGACGAACCAGGGCACGCCAGCGGCGATGAAGCGGTGCTCGCCGCGCCGCACCTCGAGCAGCGCCACGTCCGACAGCGAACGGGCGACGATCTCGCCGAAGCCCTGGCTCGGCGTCTCGATGCGCGCGTAGCCGTCCAGCAGCCGTCCGGCCGCCGCTTCCTTTGCCGCGCGCAGGGATGCCGCTCCGCGGGACAGCCGAGCGGCGTCCGGGCGCACGTCGGCAACCGGCCGCTCGTCCACCCGGAGGGTGACGACCAGATCCTGGCTGGCCCGCGGTGGCAGGTGCAGTTCGAAATGGGCAACGGTTTGCTCCGTGGTGCGCGGCGCCACGATCGGGGCCAAGGAGAAGTCCACCAGCAGCGTCCGCCGCACGCCGTCGGCGCCTTCGTAGCAGAAGCGCAGGGCCGTTCCGTCCCACTCCGGCGCCTGCAATTGCCCGCGCCTGCCAGGGGGCGCCCCGCGCAGGACGAACATGCTCTCGAAGGTGGTGCGGAACTCCAGCGAGATCGGCAGCGCCACCGCGGCGTCGGCGAAGTTGCGGACCGCAAGGGTGTCAATGAAGAAGGGACCATCCTCCAGCAGCAGCAGGGTCCGTTGCAGGCTCAGCTTGTGATCAGGGATGACGGTGCCGTTGGACGTCGAAAGCTTGCTGTTGGTCGCCTCGATCTGTGCCGCCATGCCTTCCGAGTCGGACGCCATCAGCACCAGCGGTTTGGTGGCGTGCAGCCGCAATTCGTAGGCGCTCAGGTAGCATGTGTCGCGGAAGAACAGGCCGAACCCCGGGAATTCAGCGGCGATGTTGCCGTCCTCGCCCGTGAGCAGCACCAGGTCGTTGGCCTTGAGCAGCAGCGGACGGCGGATGTCGATGGAAAGCGGGCGGTCTGCCATGACACTGAACTCCGGTGGGATAGGGACATGCGGACTCAGCCCGCGCCGAGTGAGCGGCTTTCGGTGATGAAGTGGAAGAAGCGGCCGTTGAACGGCTTCAGCACCTCGAGCGTGGCCACGTGCGCCGTCGTCTTGATGTCCGACGCAAGCGAAGCGTGGATGGCGTCGAGATCGGGGAAGTCCATTTCCAGCACCATGACGATGGGGATGGCTCCGGGATCGGCCTGCTGCGTGCGCAGCACGCGGACGCCGAGCACATGCGGGAAGCGCCTCCAGATCGGCTCCAGCCGCGCTTGAACGTCGGCGAAGAACGCGTCCTCGGCGCCCGCCTTGACCGTTCCTTCGAACATCGCCACTCGCGTCAGCATGTCGCCACTCCCTCCTCGATGGTGCCGGGCACCCGTGCGGCCCGGGCAGGTTCCGTTGTGCGGCCGGTCACGCCCTCAGGCGGTCGGCGATCCCGTCGGCCACGCGCAAAGCGTTGGCGATGATGGTCAGCGTCGGGTTCACCGCGCCGATCGAGGGAAAGAAGCTTGCGTCGGCGAGATAAAGGTTGTCGAGCTCGTGCGCCTTGCAGTCGAGGTCGAGCACGGAGCTGGAAGGGTCGGTGCCGAAACGGCAGGTGCCGGCCTGGTGTGCCGTGCCGCTGATCGGGATCTCCTTGCCGAGGTAGAGCCTCCGCTCGATCAGGTGCTTGTAGGCACCCATCGGCTCGAGCAGCTCCTCGAGCTTCCCCTTCAGCCGGTGCGCCGCCTCCTCATTGCCCTCGGTGACGTCGAGCACGACCTTGCCGCCGTCATAGAGGATGCGGTTCTCCGGCCGCGGCAGATCCTCGCTCTGCAGCCAGAAGTCGATCGAGTGCAGCGCCATCTTGTCGAACGGCATCTCCGGCAGCCAGCCGAGCCAGCCCGGCATCGACTCGCCGCGGATCTGCTCGCCGTGCGAGGTGGCGCACATCTGGATCAGGCCGAGCGGGAATTCCCAATCCGGCGCGTCGAAGTAGTAGTCGCTGACCGCCAGCGTCTTCTGGAACACCGTGTGGTTCGGCTCCTTGAGTAGCGCCATCAGGACAGACATGTTGTGGCGCATGTAGTTGCGTCCGACCTGGTCCGAGCCGTTGGCCAGCCCGTTCGGGTGCCTGTCGCTGGCCGAGCGCAACAGCAGCAGCGCCGACGACAGCGCGCCGCAGGCCACCACGACGATGTCGGCCGAATACTGCTCTTCCTGGCCGTCGCGGGTCACATGCACGCGGCTTACGCTGCGGCCTGCCGGGTCGGTTTCCAGCCGGGACACGTAGGCGCCGGTCAGCAGGGTGAAGTTCGGATGCGCGGCCAATGTCGGGTCAACGCAGATTACCTGCGCATCGGCCTTGGCGTTGGTCGCACAGGGGAAGCCGTCGAACGTATCGCAGCGGATGCAAGGGCTCGTAGGCGTGGGCTTGCCGTCCTTCTCGTCGAGCAGGATGCCGAGCGGCAGGTGGAACGGGTGCAGGCCCTTTCCCCGTAGCTTCTGGCTCAAGGCCTCGATGCGCGGCTCGTGGCTGACGGGTGGGTAGGCGTATGGCTTGCTCGACCAGGGTTCGGTCGGGTCCTCGCCCCGCTGTCCGTGCACATGGAACAGCTCCTCCGCCTGGCAGTAGTACGGCTCGAACACGTCGTAGCCGAGCGGCCACGCGGGGGAGACGCCATCCTTGTGCCGCAACTCGCCGAAGTCCCGCTCCCGCAGCCGGAACAACGCGGACCCGTAGACCTTGGAGTTGCCGCCAACCCAGTAATGCAGCCCGGGATGGAAGCTCTTGCCGTCCTTGCCGTGCCAGGTTTCGGACGCCTGGTATGTGCCGTCGACGAACACGGCCTTCGCGTCCCAGTTCGCGCGGGAGCGCGGGAGGTAATCGCCGCGCTCCAGCATCAGGATGCGCTTGCCGGTCCGCGCCAGCCGGTGCGCAACCGAGCCGCCGCCCGGTCCGCTGCCGATGACGATGACGTCGTAATGCTCAGTCGATGCCATGCCCCGAAGACCTTTCTGGCGTGATGGGCGAGCCTCAGCCGTCGCCGCGTTGCAGGACCGGCCCGGACAGGCGGAGCGCGGTGTTTACCAGGGCGAGGTGGGTCAGGGCTTGCGGGAAGTTGCCGGCGAGGTGGCGGCCGGGAACGTTGTACTCCTCCGCCAGCAGCCCGAGGTCGTTGGCCACCGCGAGCACGCGCTCGAACTGCTCGCGCGCCTCGTCGTGCCGGCCTTGCAGCGCCAGGCAGTCGGCCATCCAGCAGGAGCAGGCGAGGAACGCGCCCTCCGCCGGCTTGCCGGGCTCGGCCTTCATGCGACGCACCAGCCCGCCCTCGGTCAGCTCGCGCCGTATCGTCTCGATGGTCGCGGCCATGCGTCGGTCGGTCGCCGGCAGGAAGCCGACCTGCGGCAGCAGCAGCAGGCCGGCATCGATTTCCTGGCCGCCGAAATACTGGGTGAAGGTGCCGAGCCCCTCGTTCCAGCCTTCGCGGCAGGTCTGGTCATGGATCCGCTGCCGCAACGCCGTCAGCCGCTCGATGGCGTCGCCGTCCGCGTCCGCGCGGCCTGCGTCGGACTGCAGGAAGCGCAGCACGCGGTCCACCCCGGCCCAGGCCATGGCCTTGGAATAGGTGTACTGCCGCGGCTCGGCACGCGACTCCCATATGCCGGAGCCAGGCGTGTCCCAAACGGTGGCCAGGTGCTCCACGATGCGCATCTGTGCCGCACGCTCCTGCTCCGACACCGGCAGCCCGCCTTTACGGGCCAGGCTGAGGCAGTCCAGCACCTCGCCGAACACGTCGATCTGGTGCTGGGTGGAGGCGGCGTTGCCGATGCGGACCGGGCTGCTGTGCCGGTAGCCCGGCAATGAGTCCACGGTCCATTCCGCGAGGTGCCGCGCCCCATCGACGCGGTACATGATCCGCATCCGCCCCGGCTCGCCCGCGACCGCGCGCAGCAGCCAGTCGCGCCACGCCAGCGCCTCCTCCTTGAAGCCGGCGTTCAGGAGCGCGCCGAGCGAGAAGGTGGCGTCGCGCAGCCAGCAGTACCGGTAATCCCAGTTCATCGTCCCGCCGGGCGCTTCCGGCAGGGAGGTGGTCGGCGCCGCGACGAGGCCGCCGCTTTCGCGGCAGATCATCGCCTTGAGCGTGATCAGCGACCGCCGCACGGCGCCGGGCCATTGCGTCCGGCCGTTGTCGAACCTGCCGATCCAGTCGCGCCAGAATGCCTGCGTGGCGGACAACGCCGCCTCGGCGTCGACCGGTGGCGGAGGCTCGCCGGGTCCCCGGCCGTAGCTCAGCGCGAACACGACGCGCTCGCCTTCCGCGACGGCGAACTCCGCCTCCTGCGCGTGCTGGCGCACATGGATCGGGACGGACGCGCGCAGCACGACCATGTCCGGACCCACCCGGGACACGCTGCCGCCCTCGACCGGCTCGCTCCAGGGCGGCAGGGCGCCGTAGTCGAAGCGCAGCCGCATGTCGGATCGCATCGCCACCCGGCCGCGCACCCCTTCGACGATCCGCACCAGCGACGACCCCGCGTCGCCCGTCGGCATGAAGTCGGTGATCCGGACGGCGCCGTCCGCGGCGTCCATCTCGGTTTCCAGCACCATCGTGTCGGGCTGGTAGCGCCGGGCGGACCCGATGATCCCGCCGGCGGGGGCCAGGCGCCAAGTGCCGTTCTCGTCCGTGCCCAGCAGGGCGGCAAAGCAGGCGTCGCTGTCGAAGCGCGGCCAGCACAGCCAATCGACCGACCCGTCGCGGCTGACGAGCGCCGCCGTCCGCCCGTCGGCGAGCAGCGCGTAGTCCTCGATGGGGCGACTCACCGGAGGCGCTCAGATATCCAGCCGTTTGGCGGCTTGGTGCAGCACCGCGACCGCCCCAACGGCCGTTGCGGCACCTCCGGTTGGCAGATCGCCGGCACCGGCTGCGTCCGACGCCCCATCTTGTTCAGCGCCCAGTCGAATTGCGGCGTGTTGACCGCCGGCAGGTCCACCACTGTCAGGTGGACCTTCAGCTTGTCGTGGATGATCTCGGAGCGGGGGCTGTCGGTAAAGCCGCGGATCGCCGCTTTGGTCCCGCGACAGACTGACCGTAGCGGCACCGAGCGGTAGGCAGGCGCAGACCCGACATTGACGATGGCGCCTCGGTTGCGGGTGCGCATGCGCGAAAGCGCCGCCACCGTGCCGTGCACCTGGCCCAGGTAGCGGCTGAGCGGGCCCACGGAATAGCCGTGCTTGGCGAACCCCTCGACGGTGGCGCGGCCGACACCGGCCCCGGTTCCTGTGACGACGACTACCGGCATGAGATCGATCCCGTGTTGCGTTGGTTCCAAGACGTAAGGTAGCCCTTGCGGCGCAGAGCCGACGCTCTGCTCAGGTCCCGATGCAGGCTGGCCACGTCCGCCAAGGTCCCAGACGGGACGCGGCGTGCCGGACGGCCGGCATTGCGGAATCTCGCGCGGTCGGACGCCTGGCCGGACCCGTCCCTCAGCGCCGGTCAACCACTTGGCCCGCTTGTTCCGCGAACTGGTCCACCTGCGACTGCTTTTCCGCGTCGCCCAACCCGGACAGCCGGGCCACCACCGGGCAGTAAGCCGCCACCAGGTAGTTCATGATCTCGGCGTTCTGCACGCCCGGGTGGCGCTTCCGCAAGTCGGCCACGATCTCCGGTACGCGGTTGCCCGCGTCGCCGCTGGCCAGGAGGCTTGCCGTCCCGTGAACTTGGGCGGGTGTTTCCCCAAGCAGGCCTGGGCCGTGCTGATCCTGGGGGGCCGGGCACTCGAAAGCCCCGGCGGAGGCGGGGCAGAACCCCAGGACGACCAAGCCGGCTGCCAGGAGGCCAAGGAGCCGGGCTGTCAGACGGGCTTGGATCGCCGTACCGCTTTCCAATAGCTTCCGATCTCCGGCCGGAGTGCCGGCGGGCGGCGGCGTCGGGGTTTGCTGGGCTGCGGCCGGGACGGTGAACCCAACGCATGGACTCAAGCCGAGCAATGCTTCGCATGACATGGTGGGAACGTTCCTTGCAGGCCGTTGACGGCCGGATCGTCGGTCGAAGCCGGACAGGCGCCCCTGTTGTTTCCGAATGTGGCATTAGACGGGACGACCGACCTCGGCAGAGCAGCAATTCATCAGGGCTGGCACTGGCGGGATAACGCATGGGCCGACACTGGCGGGATAACGCATGGGCCGATGAGTCCGGCAGCCTCGGAAAGCACTTGCATCTTAGGCAGCGCAAGACGGTTCAGTCGCCTGTGCATTTCTGCACGTCCCAAATGAAAATTGCATGGCCGAACGAGCGTGGCCCTCCATTGTCAGGCACAGGCTGTTCAGGTCAGCTTGGGTGATGCCGGCATCCAAAGCCCTTTTCCTCAACGAGCGGCGCCATCGCCTTTCCCTGCTATGCGCGGGCGGGGTCGTGGCTTGATGGCTGGCGAGGCCGCCCCGCCTGCACAGCCGATGCGGCAGTTGTTCGCCCCCGGCGCGGATGCGATCCTCCGCTTGGCGTTGTGGTCTACCGTCCTCGTCATCCTGGGCGGCGGCGTCATGACGCTTGCCTGGTCCTATGGCGACTTCGTTGGTAACGTCGGCGTCGCGCCAGAACAACCCGTGCCGTTCAGCCACAAGCATCATTCGGGCGAGTTGGGGCTGGACTGCCGCAACTGCCACGAACAGGTGGAAACGCAGGCGACCGCAGGCCTGCCGCCGACCCACACGTGTATGACCTGCCATTCCGAAATCTGGACCGGCTCGACCATGCTGGCCCCGGTGCGCGACAGCCTGGCGAAGGACGAGCCGCTGCACTGGACACGGGTGAACCGGCTGCCGGACTACGTGTACTACAACCACTCCATCCACATCGCCAAGGGGATCGGCTGCTCGTCCTGCCACGGGCCTGTGGACACCATGCAGCTCACCTATCCCGCGCAATCGTTCCGGATGGAGTTCTGCCTGTCCTGCCATCGCGCCCCGGAGCAGTTCGTCCGCCCGCAATCGGAGATATGGAACATGGAATGGACTGCTCCGGCGGACCAGGCGACGCGCGGGGCCGAGCTGGTCAAGCAGTACCACATCGCCGGGCCGCAGCGCCTGTCCGACTGCTCCGTCTGCCACCGGTGACGCCGTGACCAGCGCGCCGCGGCAATGGCAAAGCCTGGAGCACCTGGCGGACACGCCGGAGTTCCGGCATTTGCTGGAGCGCGAGTTCCCGGCCGTGACCGACCTGTGCGCCGGCCCGGACCGGAGGCAGTTCTTCAAGCTGATGGCGGCCTCCTTTGCCCTGTCCGGCTTGGCCGGGTGCGACGACGCTCCGGACGGCCGGACGCAGGAGGTGCCCTATGTCCGCAACCCGCTGCGCATCACGCCCGGCGACGTGGCGGACTACGCCACGGTCGCGATTCAGGACGGCTTCGCCAACGGCATCACGGTGGCCACCCGGAACGGCCGGCCGTTCAAGGCGGAGGGCAACGGCGAGCATCCCTGGAGCCGCGGGGGCACGGACGTGTTCGGCCAGGCCTCCATCCTGGGCCTTTACGACCCCGAGCGTTCGCAGTCCGTCCGCTTCCAGGGCAAGGCAAGCTCATGGGAAGCGTTCCGCGGCATCATGTTCGGCCGCTTCGCCGCTCTGCGCGCCGCGGGCGGCGGTGGGCTGCGGCTGCTGACCGGACCCGTGACATCCCCGACCCTGCTTGCGCAGATCGAGGCCATGCGGCGGGGGTTCCCCGGCATGGCCTGGCACAGCTACGCCGCGGTGGACCGTACGCCGCTTTACGACGGCGCCCGGCGCGCGTTCGGCCGGCCGCTGGACACGCGCTGGCGGCTCGACGGGGCGCGCGTGATCGTGTCGCTGGACGGCGACCTCCTTGATCCTGGCCCGCAGCAGGTCGGCGTGTCCCGCGATTGGGTGGCGGCGCGTCGCGCATCGGCGGCGTCCGGCCCGCTCCTGGCGCTCCATGCCGCCGCGTCCCTGCCGAGCCTGACCGCCGCCAAGGCCGATTTCCCGCTGGTTGCGACCCCGGCCGAGCTGGATGCGCTGGCGGCCGGGCTGCTGTCGGACTTGGCCGCCGGCGCCGCGCCACCGCCCGCTCCGGCAAACGCCGCCCCGGTGCAGCAATGG
>CAXTUO010000073.1:0-5882 GCA_964247175.1 uncultured Acetobacteraceae bacterium
ACACCGTGTCGATCGGGGCGAACGACCTGCTCAACATCCTCGCCAACACCGGCCTGACCGCCGCGCAGCAGACTGCGGACGTGAACGCGGCGGTGGCGAACGAGGTTTCCTTTGTGCAGCAGCTCGTCGGGAGCGGCGCGAAGACCCTGCTGGTGCTGAACGTGCCCGACCTCGGCAAGATACCGGACGTGACTTCGCGACAGCCGCAGACCGGCACGACGCCCACGGCCATCGAGACTGAGGCCACGCAGCTTTCGGGTGCCTACGACGCCGCGCTGAACACCCAGCTCGCCGCCGTCGCCAGCGCCAGCGGGGTCCGCATCCAGATCGTGGACGCCAACACCCTGCTGGACGCCGCCATCGCCAACCCGGCGGCCTACGGCCTCACAAACGTGACGACGCCGGTGTGGAGCGGCAACAACACCAGCGCCAGCAGCGGCACCCTCGCGGCGAACGGGGCCGCGGCGCAGGACCAGTATCTGTTCTGGGACGGCGTGCACCCGACGGAAACCGGGCATGGGGCCATCGCCGACCTGGCCGAGCAGCAACTGAGCGGCGCGCCGGTGCTGGCGGCCGTGAACACCACGACGGGCCAGGCGGTGGCGGCGCAGGGACAGCCCTACACCGGGCCGGTGGGCAGCTTGCAGCGGCAATACATCAACATCACGCCGGACAACCTCAACGTCACGGTGTCCACGCCGAACTGGTTCATCCACAGCGGCGGGGGCGAGGACGCGATTGCGGTCAGCGGCGGCAGCAACGTGGTGGACGGGGGCACCGGGTCGAACTTCCTGACCGGCGGCAGCGGCACGGACACGTTCTTCGTCGATGAGCGCGGCGCCGCGGCGACCACCTGGAGCACGGTGGAGAACTTCCACGCTGGCGACGCCGTGACGCTGTGGGGGGTGTCGCAGCCCGGTTTCCAGATCAACTACCTGGACGGGGTGGGCGCCGCCGGGGCCACCGGCCTGACGCTCGTGGCGCAGGCGGCGGGCAAGCCGGAGGCGCTGCTGACGCTGCCGGGCTTCACGCGGGCGGACCTTGCGGGGCGGCTCGGCGTGACGTTCGGCACGGATGCCGCGAGCGGCAGCGCTTACATGAACATCCGCGCCAACGCTTAGCCGGGCCGCAGCATGAGCTTCATGGACGCCTACCTGGAGGAGACCCTGCTGGCGACCCAGGCATTCTGCGGCGACGCGCGGCATTGCCGGGTGATGGCCGACATGGCGGACGCCATCACGGCCTCGCTGCGCAACGGCGGCAAGCTCCTGATCTGCGGCAACGGCGGGAGCGCCGGCGATGCCCAGCACATCGCCGGCGAGTTCGTGTCGCGCCTGATGTACGACCGCCCTCCGCTGGCGGCGATTGCGCTCACCACGGACACGTCGGTGCTCACCGCCACCGGGAACGACTACGGCTTTGACCAGGTGTTCGAACGCCAGGTGCTCGCCCTCGGGCAGCCCGGCGACGTGCTGCTCGGCGTGTCCACCTCCGGGACCTCGGCCAACGTGCTGCGCGCCCTCGCCGCCGGGCGGGAAAAGCGGCTCCACTGCATCGGCTTCGCCGGCGCGCAGGGCGGCCCCATGACCGAGGCCTGCGGCCTGCTGCTGCAAGCGCCATCGACCCGCACGCCCGTCATCCAGCAGCTCCACATCACCGCCGCGCACATCGTCTGCGCGCTGGTCGAGCGCGCGATGTTCCCGCCGGGCTGAACGACCTGCGCCCGAGGCTCAGGCGGCGACCCGGCGGCGAAGGGCGCCGGTGATGCGGTCGCGCAACGCGCCCCACACCGCCGGCGCCCGCCATCTCACCAACATGGCATACAGGAACAGGCCGGTGACGCCGATCATGGCGGCGCGAAGCACGGGGAAGGGGGCAAGGAACGGCAGCTTCGAAAGCAGCAGCCCGGCGCCAACCGCAACGGCGGCATAAACCGTCGGCTGAAGGTAGATGAGGGCCACTTGCCCCATCGTCATCCCGATCCGTTGGTACGAGAGGCAAACATAAACCGGCTGGGTGAGCGCATAAAAGACGCAAACGGCCCAGGCCACGCCGACGGCCCCGTGCAGGACGGCGCCGACCACGATGAACGCAAAGAAGATCGGCAGTTGCACGGCGGTATAGCGCAGTCCCGTCCGGAACTCGCCTCGGGCATTCAGGAGCGCCCCTGCGATCCAGGAAACCGCGTCCAAGGCAAGCCCGATGCTGAGCAGCTGGATCACCGGAATGGAGGCGGCCCATCGCGGGTCGAAGAACCGGCTGACCAACGGTTCCGTGACCGCCGACTGGATCAGGGCGATCGGCATCACGCAGAACGACAGCAATGTGGAGCTGTTGAGCACGGCGCGGGCTTGCCGCTCCGGATCGGACTTCATCTGCACCAGGGCAGGATACAGGACGTTGCTGAAATTGCCGGCCAGGGTCCACAACGGTTGCGCCGCCAGCCGGAAACCGAAGTAATAGATGCCGACAGCCTCCTGGCTTCCGGCCAGGCCAAGCACGATGTAGCCGCCTTGGCTGATGATCGACGTCAGGATCCTGCTGGCAAACGTGACTGTGGTGTTCCCCATCACGTATTTCCATCGTCCCCGCTGGGGACGGAGGTTCGGCTTGGACGCGGCGCAGCGCCAAAGCACGACCGCGCGGATCGCCGCCCAGACCGGGGCAGGCAGCGCGAAGCTGTAGGCGCCGAAGCCATACCAGGCGAGCACGACCGTCATCAGCACCTGGCCGACCGTCTCGACCGTGGCATAGATCGCAAGGATGCCGAACTGCATGCGCGCGCGCAGGATCATCGCCGGCACGCTGCCCAAGGCCCCGATTGGCATGGCCAGCGCGAGAACAGCCAGCAATCCCATTAGGTCAGGCGTGTCGTAGATCGCCGCGGCCACGGGGGAAACGGCAACGACCAACAGGCCAGCCCCCAACGCGAGGCCGAAGCTGATCCAGAAGGCCGGCCCAAGCCACAGGCGCAGGGCACGCTCACGCTGCAGGACGACATCGTCCAGACCGACGCTGGTGACGGCCGCAGCGATGTTCGTCACGGTGTAGGTCAGGCCGATCACGCCGAAGTCCGCCGGCCGCAGCAGCACCGCCAAGATCAACTGGCTGAACACGCTGGAAAGGCGGGCAACCAAGTTCTGGGCCAGCATCCAGATCAGGCCATGCAGCGCGCGGCGCCCAAGGGCCACGATTGCCGGCGCAGGCTCGCCGGATTGGACCCGGTCCTTCAATCCCCTGGTGCTAATGCCTGGCCTCCTGATGACCCGTGCGGCGGAGTCATCCCATTGACTTGCTTCGCAGTGCCGGCTGTTCGATGGCCGTCGGGCGCCCACTTGGCATATGAAACTCGGCAAAGCCACCCGGAACCCGTCATCCGTGTGCGGCGGCACTGCCCAGGCGTATGGTGCAGGCTATGGCCATCGGCGTCGGGTCCGCGTGCCCGGCTGCCGGAAACATGGCATTGCCAACCATGAACAAGTCCCAAGGCCGGGCACCGCACATATGAACCAGCCGTGAGCGGCTTTCCACGATAACATGCTCGCGACCCACCTCACAGGAGCCAAGCGGCGCCCCATCGTTATCCCAGCCATTGTGCGGTGGTGCGCCGGCGCGCGTCCAAGCCAGTCGCTGACGGCCCGAGTGCTGGGAGTGCGTAGTGCCGAAGCCCATCATCGACGTCGTGATCCCCGTGTTCAACGGGGCGAGAACGGTTGAAAGCGCCGTCGCGACCATACAGGCCCAGACCCTTCGCGACATTCGGATCATCATCGTCAACGACGGCTCGACCGACGACACGCGGGCGATGGTGGAGCGCCTGGCGGCGGCTGATGGCCGGATCGTGCCCATCAACCGTCCGAACGGCGGGATCGTCGATGCGCTCAACGCCGGGTTGGCCGCCTGCACCGCGGACCTCATCGCGCGCCACGACGCCGACGACCTGGCCCTCCCTGACCGGTTCGAGAAGCAGCTTGAGTGGCTGCGCAGCCATCCCGGGTGCATCGCGGTGTCCGGATCGGTCATCCACATCGACGAGGCCGGCCGCGAGCTCGGCCCGAAGGTCACGCTGTCCCCGCCCGAGCTTGCGGACCCCACGGCCTTTCCGCAGTTGGAACCCTACCTCGTCCACCCGTTCCTGATGATGCGCCGTGCGGCGGTCGAGGCGGTCGGCGGCTACCGCTACGTGTTCCATTCCGAGGACTCGGACCTGTATTGGCGGCTGCAGGAAATGGGGCAACTGGCCAACATGCCGGACCTGCTCGGCTACTACCGCATCCACGGCGGGAGCGTGACGAGCGCCTCGACGCTCAATGGGCGGGTCGCCGCGATGAGTTCGCAGCTCTGCGGCATTTCCGCCATGCGCCGCCGGGCCGGGCGTCCGGACATCGCGTTCCCGAAGTCGGCCTTGGCCGAGTACAAGCAGGCGCGGACCCTGAAGGGCATCGTGCGGCTGGGCAGCCGCGGGCTGGACGCGGAGGAGGCCGCGCGGCTCGCGGTGTCGGCCTCCGCGAAGCTGCTGGACCTTGCGGCCTACCGCCCCTATGAGCTTGACGGGGAGGACTGCTCCTTTATCCGCGCTTCCATCATGCGCGCGCTGCCATCGATGCCGCCGGGAAGCCGGAGCTTGTGCGTGCGGATGCTTTCGGGGACGGCCGCGCGGCTTGCGGCGCAGGGCCAGCTTGCCGCTTCCCTCCGGCTGTCGCCGACCAGGTACTACCCGCTCGTCGCCGGCCGCCTGGTGCTGCGGACGGTGCTGCCAAGCTCGCTGCGCACCGCGATGCGCCGGGCGACTGGCCGGGCTGTGCTGGCGAAGTAGGGCCGCGTCCGGCGCTAATAGATTTTCCAGCCTTCCGTGCCGTGCCGGGTGAAGTGGCAGGTCATGACCTGCCCATCCTGGCGCCGCAAGGCGCGGATCACGTCAACGCGCCGCTCGGGCATCACCAGGAACGTCAGGAAGCCGCCGCCGCCCGCCCCGGAAATCTTGCCCGCCCGCGCCCCGGCGTCGAGCGCCGCCTGCACCAGGAGGTCGATCGGCTTGCTGCTGACGTTGTCGGCCAGCCGCTTCTTGGCTTCCCAGGTTTCCCTCATGCAGGCGGCAAACGTGTCGAAGTCGCCTTTCAGCAGGCATTCCTTCATGCGGAACGCGTCCGCCTTGATCGCGTGCATCGCTTCCAGCGTGGTGCCGCTGTGATGCACGAGGTTGTCGGTCTGCTCCTTGATGATCCGGGCCGACGACCGCGAGACGCCGCTGTTGAACAGCACCAAGGAGGTTTCCAGCTCCGAGATGATCCAGTTCTTGACCCGTAGCGGGTTGACGATGACCCGGTCGTCCGGGTGGAACTCCATGAAGTTCACGCCGCCGAACGTCGCCGCGTACTGGTCCTGCCGCCCGCCGCCCAGCCCGGCGTCGATCCGCTCGATCTCGAACGCGAGGTGCGCGATCTCGTACTCGCCGAGCGGCAGGTTGAGCCATTCCACGAACGCCTTGACCAGCGACACGACCATGGTCGAGGAGGTGCCGAGGCCCGAACCCGGCGGCGCGTCGCAGAAGGTGGTGATCCGGCACGGCAGCGGCCGCCCGCCGTTGAACTGCGTGACGATCCGGCGGTACACGGCGCGGTGCAGGACCAGCGGGCCGGCAAGCTCCATGGCGTCCTCCGCCGAGGACTCGCACCGGCTGTCGATGTCGGGCGCGGAGATGGTGACGCGCCCGTCCGTCGTCGGCTCGATGATCGTGTAGGCGTAAAGGTCGATGGTGATGTTCAGCACCGCCCCGCCGAACTGGTCGCAGTAAGGCGACACGTCGGTGCCGCCGCCGGCAAAGCCCAGGCGAAGCGGGGCGCGGGAGCGTACGATCATGGGACAACCGCCTTCAACTGTTG
>CAXTUO010000073.1:5982-9933 GCA_964247175.1 uncultured Acetobacteraceae bacterium
TGCATCGCCACCGTGGCGCTGAGCGGCACCTTGCCGGAAAAGCTGGAAGCCGCCGCCGCGGTCGGCTTCGACGGCGTGGAGGTCATGGAAGCGGACCTGCTTTCCTTTGACGGCTCGCCCGCCGACGTGCGGCGCATCGCGGACAGCCTGGGCCTCGGCATCGACCTGTACCAGCCGTTCCGCGACTTCGAGGCGATGCCGGGTCCCGCCCGCGCCCGCAACCTGGACCGCGCCGAGCGCAAGTTCGACGTGATGCAGGCGCTGGGCGCCGAGACCATGCTGGTGTGCAGCAACACCCAGCCCGCGGCGCTCGGTGACGACGCCCGCGCCGCCGCCGACCTGCACGAGATGGCGGAGCGTGCCGCCCGCCGCGGCCTGCGGATCGGGTTCGAGGCCTTGTCCTGGGGCCGCCACATCCGCCTGTGGGGCCACGCCTGGCAGGTCGTGCAGGCCGCCGCGCACCCGGCGCTGGGGCTGATCGTGGACAGTTTTCACACCCTGGCGTTGGGCGACGATCCCGCCGGGCTGGCGGCGGTGCCCGGCGACCGCATCTTCTTCGTGCAGTTGGCCGACGCCCCCCGCCTGCAGATGGACGTGCTGAGCTGGAGCCGGCATTTCCGCAACTTCCCCGGCCAGGGCGGGCTGGACGTTTCCGGCTTCCTGCGCGCCGTGCTGGCGTCGGGCTATGCCGGGCCGCTGTCGCTGGAGGTGTTCAACGACGACTTCCGCTCGGCGCCCGCCCGGCTGAACGCCCGCGACGGCCTGCGCTCGCTGATCCTGGCGGAGGCCGAGGCGGGCGGCGGCGCCGGCCTGCCTCCGGCCCCGGCGCTGGGCGGCGTGGAGTTCCTGGAGTTCGCGGTGGACGAAACGGCCGGTGCGGAGCTGGCGGCCTTCCTGGGCACCTTGGGCTTCCGCCACGCCGGGCGGCACCGGTCCAAGGCGGTCGATCTTTACCGGCAGGAAGGGATCAGCATGGTCCTGAACGCCGAGCAGGACAGCGCCGCCGCCGAGCACTTCCAGCAGCACGGCCCGTCCGTTTGCGCGGTGGCGCTGCAAGTGGACGACGTGCCCGGCGCGCTGACCCGGGCGGAGGCGCTGCTGTGCCCGCGGTGGCAGGAACGGGTCGGCGCCGGCGAGCGCGACATCCCCGCCGTGCGCGCCCCGGACGGGACGCTGGTGTACCTGGTGGGGGCGGAAGCGGGCCGGCCGTCCTGGGAGGACGATTTCGACCTGCTGCCGGGCTGGGCCGGTTCCGCCGGGCTGGCCGGCATCGACCATCCCGCCGGTTTGACCGGCATCGACCATCCCGCCGGTTTGACCGGCATCGACCACATCGTGCAGGCGCTGCCGGCCGGGCGCATGGACGGCTTCGTGCTGTTCTGGCGCGCGGTGTTCGGCCTCCTGCCGCAGCCGCAACTGGAAACGCCGGACCCGTATGGCCTGGTGCTCAGCCGCGCCTTGGTCAGCCCCGGCGGCCGGGTGCGTTTGGCGCTGAACGCTTCGGACAGCCGGGGCACGGCGACCGGCCGGTTCGTTTCGACCTTCGCCGGGGCGGGCGTGCACCACATCGCGCTGTCCACGCCGGACATCGGGCGCGCGGCGTCGGCCCTGGAGGCGCTGGGCGCCCTGGTGCTGCCGATGCCGGAGAACTACTACGACGACTTGGCCGCCCGCTGGGGGCTGGACGATGCGGCGCTGGCGGAGTTGCAGCGCCATGCCCTGCTGTATGACGATGACGGCGCCGGCCGGTTCTGGCACCTGTACACCGACGCGTTTTGGGAGCGGTTCTTCTTCGAGGTCGTGCAGCGCAGCGACGGCTACGCCGGGTTCGGCGCGGCCAACACCCCCGTCCGCGCGGCGGCCCAGGCCCGGCAGCACCCGGCCGCCACCCTGCTGATGTAGCCGATGCCCGAGGTCCAGCCATGACGCCGCACGACATGCCCATCCCTCCAACCGAGGCAGGCAACCCAGGCCGGACGGCAAGGGCATGATCACCGGGCGCACGGCGGTGATCGGGCACCTCGGCTGGCCGACGGAAGCGTTCAAGGCGCCAATGATCTACAATCCCTGGTTCGAGGCGCAAGGTATCGACGCCGTCGTCGTGCCGCTGGGCATCGAGCCTGCGGACTATCCCGGGCTGCTCCGTCCGCTGTTCCAGATCCGCAATCTGCACGGCGCCCTCGTCACCATGCCGCACAAGGTCACGACGGCCGGACTGGTGGACGAGGTGACGACGACGGCGCAGATCGCCGGTGCCTGCAACGCGGTGCTGCGCCGGCCGGACGGGTCCTTGCTGGGCGACATGTTCGACGGCGCCGGGTTCGTGCGCGGGGTGGAGCGCAAGGGACGCGCCATCGCCGGGGCGCGCGCCTTGGTGGTGGGCTGCGGCGGGGTCGGCAGCGCCATCGCGGCGTCGCTCGCGGCGGCGGGCTTGGCGGGGATCGCCTTGTTCGACCCGGCGGGCGGGTCGGCGGCGGCGCTGGCGGGCCGCCTGCGCCAGCACTACCCGGCGCTGGACGTTTCCACCGGGTCCAACGACCCCACGGGCTTCGACATCGTGGTCAACGCGACGCCGCTGGGCATGAAGCCGGGCGACCCCCTGCCGGTCGATCCCGCGCGGATCGGCGAGGGCGCGTTCGTCGGCGAGGTGGTGATGAAGGAGGAGCACACGCCCCTGCTGCGCGCGGCCATGGCCCGCGGCTGCACCGTCCAGGTGGGCACGGACATGCTGTTCGAGATGATCCCGGCCTACCTGGAGTTCTTCGGCTTCGGCACCAGCACGCCGGAGGAGCTGCGGCGGGTGGCGCGGCTGCAGTACTGACGGACCGGGCTGCCGATGGCTTCGGCAGCCCGCGCCGGGTCAGGTCCGGGCCAGCCCGGCCTCCAGCATGGTCTGTTCCCGCATCCGGTCATATTCCGGCTTCGGCACCGGGACCGTGCCGGGATGGCCGAGGTCGTGGAGGTGCAGCCGATAAGTTTCCCGGGCGCTGAACGCCGCGATCGCCGCGATGGCCGTGACGCCGAAGGTGATCGCGCCCACCGTGAGCGGGATGTTGGTTGAACCCGGCGGCGCCGCGGTCGCGAACAGCACCGGCAGCAGCGCCGTGATGGTCGTCCCCACGTTCTGCGAGATCGCCATGGCCGAGACCCGGGTGCGCGTTTGGAACAGCTCCGGGTAGAAGCTGGGGTAGATCGCGTTGTAGCCCTGGTACACGACGCCCCACATCAGCAGCGACAGCACGATGGCCAGCGGCACGCTGTGGATGCTGATGGCATACAGGTAGGCGAAGGCGAGCAGCCCCGAGCCGAGCGCGCCGACGATGATCGGCGGACGGCGCCCGATCCGGTCCGACAGGTTGCCGACAAGCGGGATGACGCACACCGCGACGATGTTGCCCAGCACGGGAATCCACAGGTAAACGTCCTTCTCGAAGCCGATGCCGTAGGCCGGCTGCACCGCGTAGGCCGCGCCGAACACGGTGGCGACCACCGGGATCACGTTCATCAGCGCCATGCAGACGACCCGCGCCATGTCGCCGCCGCTCAACTGGAACGCTTCCACGATGGGCGCCTTGGGCACGGTGCCGCCCTCCTCGGCAAAGGCCGGGGTTTCCTCGACCTCGCGCCGGATGACGTAGCCGGCGGCGATCACCGCTGCGCTCAGCAGGAACGGGATGCGCCAGCCCCAGGCGTTGAATGCGTCCGCCGGCATGAAGCGCGCGAGCGGCAGGAACACCGCCGCCGCCAGGATCTGCCCGGCCTGCACGCCCTGCAAGGTGAAGCTGGCAAAGAAGCCGCGCCGCCCAAACGGCGCGTGCTCCAGGATCATGGAACTGGCGCCGCTGATCTCGCCCGCGACGGCAAAGCCTTGGATCAAGCGCAGCACCACGAGCAGGACCGGCGCCCAGACGCCCACCTGCGCGTAGGTCGGCAGCAGCCCGACCGCCATCG
>CAXTUO010000074.1:0-9895 GCA_964247175.1 uncultured Acetobacteraceae bacterium
CCAAGGCGCTGGCCACGGCGAGAAGGCCCGCGGCGGCCCGACCTCGGGCGCGAAACCCGGCCGAGGCCCGGTCCATGCCTGGCACCGTCGCGATGTGTTCCATGGGCATCCCTGGCTCGTTGTTCCAAACGCGACCCTGATAGATGAGAATGAGAGTCGTTTGCAACAACTCCGCGCAGGCTTCGGCTTTCTGCCTAAGCAGGCAAGTGCGAGCCGGCCATGACGCCCTGGAATGGTGTCCAAGACGCTTGCCGGTGGCTCCGGAGGAGAACAGCATCGTTGCGGAATTGCCAGGAACAGAGCTAATCTCCGACCCTGCGGCTTCTGAACGCATATTCCCTCTTAAGTTGTTCCCGTCCCTTGCAGTATCCAAAAAGCTGTTGCCAATGGCGGTGATGGGAGCGGGGCGGCAGCCCGGCGGATACGGGCGGACCAGCGGCTATGACACTTGCAAGCATTGATCAAGCCACCACCGCCGCGACGCGGCCGGAGCAAGCGCGCGCATTGCCGACCCGCGCGCCGCAGCCGCACCCGTCGCGGCCCTGTCCACCACCGCCCTGCCCACGAAACCCTGCCCGTTGAAGCCCTGCCCATTGAAGCCCTGAGTGAAACGAGTCGCCACGCATGAACGCCCTGTCCCCGCGCACTGAGGCCCTGGCCGCCCCTCGGCTGGCCGCCACGCCGCATTTGCGGCAGTTGGAGGCCGAGAGCATCCACATCATCCGCGAAGTGGCGGCGGAGTGCCGGAACCCGGTGTTCCTTTACTCGGTCGGCAAGGACTCGTCGGTGCTGCTGCATCTGATGCGCCGGGCGTTCTACCCGGGGCGCCTGCCCTTCCCGCTGCTGCACATCGACACCGGCTGGAAATTCCGCGAGATGATCGCGTTCCGCGACGAGACGGCGCGCCGCCACGGCCTTGACCTCATCGTGCACACGAACGAGGAAGCGCGCGCCCAGGGCATCAACCCGTTCGACCACGGCGCGTTCTATACCCACGCCATGAAGACGGAAGCGCTCAAGGCGGCGCTGCGCCGCCATGGGTTCGATGCGGCGTTCGGCGGCGCGCGGCGGGACGAGGAAAAGTCGCGGGCCAAGGAGCGGGTGTTCTCCTTCCGCACGGCGGCGCAGCAATGGGACCCCAAGGATCAGCGGCCGGAGTTCTGGCGCCTGTACAACGGCCGCGTCGCCCCGGGCGAAGGCGTCCGCGTGTTCCCGCTGTCCAATTGGACCGAGCTGGACATCTGGCAGTACGTGCTGGCGGAGGACGTGCCCGTGGTGCCGCTTTACCGCGCCGCGATGCGCCCGGTGGTGGAGCGGGACGGCAACCTCATTGTCGTCGATGACGGGCGCATGCGCCTCTTCCCCGGCGAAGCGCCGCGGCACTGCATGGTCCGGTTCCGCTCGCTCGGCTGCTACCCGCTGACCGCCGCCGTCGAGAGCGCCGCGCAGTCGCTGCCGGAGATCATCGGCGAGATGGCCGCGTGCCGCACCTCCGAGCGCGGCACGCGGCTGATCGACAAGGACGAGGCGGACTCCATGGAGCGCAAGAAGCGCGCCGGATACTTCTGATGGAGCAGGGCCAGCGGTCCTCCATGCGCCTGCCCAGCCTTGACACCGCGCCGCTTGGCCTGCTGCGCTTCCTCACCTGCGGCAGCGTCGATGACGGCAAATCGACCCTGATCGGCCGGCTGCTGTTCGACACGCGCGGCATCCCTGACGACCAGCTCGCGACGCTCCGGCGCGACAGCAAGCGCCGCGGCTCGGCAGGGAACGACATCGACCTGTCCCTGCTGGTCGATGGGCTGGAAGCGGAGCGCGAGCAGGGCATCACCATCGACGTGGCCTACCGCTTCTTCACGACCCCGCGGCGCCGCTTCGTGGTGGCGGACACGCCGGGGCACGAGCAGTACACCCGCAACATGGCGACCGGCGCATCCAACGCGGACCTCGCGGTGATGCTGGTCGATGCGCGCAAGGGCGTCCTGACCCAAACCCGGCGGCATGCCTTCATCGCCGGGCTGATGGGCATCCGCCATGTCGTGCTGGCGGTGAACAAGATCGACCTGGCCGGGTTCAGCGAAGAACGGTTCAACGCCATCGCCGCCGAGTTCCGGGCCAGCGCCTCGGGCCTTGGCTTCAGCACGGTGCAGGCCATCCCGCTTTCCGCCCGGCACGGCGACAACGTGGCAGCACGGAGCGCCAACACGCCCTGGTATGCCGGCCCGGCCTTACTGTCCTTTCTCGAAGACGTTTCGGTGGAGCAGGACGCGCTGTCCCGCCCGTTCCGCATGCCCGTGCAATGGGTGAACCGCCCCAACCTCGATTTCCGCGGCTACTCCGGCACCGTGGCCAGCGGGCACGTCCGGCCCGGCCAGCGCGTGGTCGCGCAGCCTTCCGGGGCGGAGGCGGAGGTCCTGCGCATCGTCACCATGGACGGGGCGCAGCCCTCGGCAGGCGCCGGCGACGCCGTGACCGTCGTGCTCGACCGGGAGATCGACGTGTCCCGCGGCGACGTGCTGGCCGCCGCCGACGCGCCGGCCGCCGTGGCGGATGCGCTGGCGGCGCGGCTGATCTGGCTGCACGACACGCCGCTCGCCGCCGGGCAGGAATACCTGGTGAAGCTCGGCACCTGCAGCGTGCCCGGCGCCGTCAGCCGCATCCGCCACCGCATCGACGTGACCACCCGCGAGGCCGCGCCTGCGGAGTCGCTGTGTCTCAATGATCTCGGCCATGTGGAACTGCGCCTGCAAGCGCCCGTCGCCTTCGAGCCTTATGCCGACAGCCGCGACCTCGGCGGCTTCATCCTGATCGACCGCTTGACCAACGCCACGGTGGGCGTCGGCATGGTGGAGGCGGCGCTGCACCTTGCCACGGACATCACCTGGCAGGCGCTCGACGTGGACCGGGCGGCGCGCGGGCGGCTGGACCGGCAGCGCCCGGCGGTGCTGTGGTTCACCGGCCTGTCGGGCGCGGGCAAATCGACGGTCGCCAACCTGGTGGAGCGCCGGCTGCACGCGCTCGGGCGGCACACCTACGTGCTGGACGGCGACAACCTGCGCCATGGGCTGAACCGGGACCTCGGCTTCTCGGAAGCCGACCGGGCGGAGAACGTGCGCCGGGTGTCCGAGGTGGCGGCGCTGTTCGCCGACGCCGGGCTGATCGTGATCGCAAGCCTGATCTCGCCTTATCGCGCCGAACGGCAGCGGGCGCGGGAGCGGGTGCCGGGCGGCGAGTTCATCGAGGTGTTCATCGACGCTTCCGTGGACGAATGCCGGCGGCGCGACCCGAAAGGCCTGTATAAGAAGGCGGATGCCGGGCTGCTCCGCGGCTTCACCGGGGTCGATGCGCCTTACGAGGCGCCGGACACGCCGGACCTGCATCTGCGCACGGCCGAGGCTTCGCCCGAGGACCTGGCCGAGCGCGTGGTGGCGGAACTGCGCCGCCGCGGCGTGTTCGCCTGAGCCGGGCGGCATGATCGACCCGCTCTACATGATCTCGGGCTTCGGGGTGGGCGCGCTCGTCGGGCTGACCGGGGTCGGCGGCGGCTCCCTGATGACGCCGGTGCTCGTGCTGCTGTTCGGCGTCCACCCGGCGACCGCGGTGGGCACGGACCTGCTGTATGCCGCCTGCACGAAGTCGGCCGGCGTGCTGGTCCACGCACGCCGGCAGACGGTGGACTGGCCGGTGACGCGGCGGCTCGCCTGCGGCAGCCTGCCGGCGGCGGCGGTCACGCTGCTGGTGCTGCACCAGCTCCACGTCCACACGGCGGCGGTGTCCCGGGTCATCACGCCCGTGCTGGCGGTGGCGATCCTGTTGACGGCGCTGCTCCTGCTGTCGCAAGAACGTCTTCTGGCCGTGCTGGGGCCATATAGCGCCGAACTGTCGTCGCGCGGGGCCAGGGGCCTGACGGTGGCGGCCGGGGCGGTGCTCGGGGTGCTGGTGACGCTGACCTCCGTGGGCGCCGGGGCGCTGGGCGTCAGCGCGCTGACGCTGCTGTATCCGCGGCTGTCGCCGGTGCGGATCGTCGGCTCCGACATCGCCCACGCTATCCCGCTGACGCTGCTGGCGGGCGCGGGGTATTGGTATCTGGGCGCCGTTGATTGGGGGTTGCTGGGGTCGCTGCTGTCCGGCTCCGTGCCGGGTGTCGTCATCGGCAGCCTGCTCGCGACCCGTGTGCCGGTCCCGGTGGTGCGCGGCATGTTGGCCGCGACGCTCGCCGTGGTGGCGGGCAAGCTGCTGACATAGCATGATGGCCGAAGGCATCCCGCTGGAAACGGTGGACGAGATCGGCTCCACCTCTGAGGCGCTCAAGGCGCGGGCGGCTTGCCCCGGGCCGGAAGCCGCCTTGCTGGCCCGGCGGCAGAGCGGCGGCCATGGCCGGCTCGGGCGCCCCTGGCAGTCGATCTACGGCAACCTGCACCTTTCGGTGCTGCTGCGCCCGCAAAGCCTGCGGTGGCCGGGCCATTGGTCGATCTTGGCAGCGGTGGCTTTGGCCGACACGGTGCGCGCCTTTCTGCCAGACCCCGGCGCGCTGCGGCTGAAATGGCCGAACGATCTGCTGCTCGACGGCGGCAAGCTGGCGGGCATCCTGCTGGAAGCGGGCATTGCAGCCGAGCCATGGCTGGTCATCGGCTTCGGCGTGAACCTGGCCGGTGCGCCGTTGGGCCTTGACCGGCCGGTCGCCTGCCTGGCGTCGGCGGCCCCCGCCCCGGCGCCGGAAGCGTTTGCCGGCCGGCTGCTGCAAGTCCTGCAGCAGTGGCGGACACGCTATGCCGCCGAGGGCTTCGCGCCGGTGCGGGCCGGGTGGCTTGCCGCGGCGCACGCGCCGGGCGAACGCATCGTAGTCGGCACGGGAGCGCAACGCATGGAGGGCGCGTTCCGCGGCCTGGGCGATGACGGGACGCTGCTGCTGGATGGACTCGACGGCGCGCTTGCGATCACCGCCGGGGAACTGGAATAGGCCTCGGCAGTCAGTTCTCCCGGGGCATCCGCGCCCGCCGAGGAACCAGGAGGATGATCGGCAGCGCCACTGCGGCGATCCCGGTGGCCAAGGCGAACACGCCGTGCAGCGCCTGGGCCAGCGCCGCGGCCAGACGCGCCAACTCCGCCGCAGGCAGGGCGGCGCGAAGCGCGGGGTCCACCAAGTCGCGCACGGCGTCATGCGCCGCGGGACCCGCTGCCGCCAAACCCGCATTCAGCACGCCGCCGAACGCCGCCGCGCCCAAAGCCTGGCCGATCAGGCGGGAGAAAAAGAACAGCGAGGTCGCCCGCCCCCGGTCATGCGACGCCACGCTGCTTTGCACCGCCACGTTGAACACCAGGCTGTGCAGGCCCAGCCCGGCGCCGAGCACCCCGCAGGCGACGGACACCCCCGCCGCACCCTGGCCCGGCCGCAGCAGCCCCGCGGCGCCGGCCAGCAGCGCGAAGGAGCCGGCCAGCGCCACCGGGCGGTAAGCCATCCGATTGAGTATCCGGCTGAGGCCCATGGCGGCCGCCGTCCAGCTCACGGTCAGCACGCCCAGCACGAACCCCGCCACGAGCGCGTTTCGGCCCAGCACGCCCTGCAGCCGAGCCGGCAGGAACGCCGTCGCCCCAATCATCAGGGCGCCGCACGCCAGGGCCGACAGGCTGGCGGCCACGATCAACGGGTTGCGGCAAAGATGCAGCGGCAGGATCGGCGCGGCGCTCCGCCGCTCCCGCCATGCGAAGCCGCCCAGCGCCGCCAGGCCAAGCGCCAGCAGGGTGGCCAGCACAGCGCGCCCGAAGGACTCGCCCTGCACCAGCGTCGCCATCACGGCGCCGATGCCTAACGCCAGCAACGCGGCGCCGCCTGCGTCGATGGGCGCGTGCAGCTTGGCCGAGGCAGGTTCGTGCAGGTATCGGGCAACGAGCACGGCGGCCAGCAGGCCCACCGGCAGATTGACCCAGAACACGAACGGCCATCCAAGCGTGCCGGTGAAGAACGAGCCGAGCAGCGGCCCGATGATCGCCGAGATGCCCCAGATGCCGCTGACGTAGCCCAGGGCGCGCGGGCGGTCGGCCGGGCTGGACACGTCGGAGATGATCATGTTCGCCAACGGGATCAGCCCGCCGCCGCCGATGCCCTGGATCGCGCGGAACCCGATCAAGGACGCCATGCTCCAGGCGCAGCCGCACAGCAGGGAGCCGAGCAGGAACACCGCCACGCTGCCGAGGTAAACCCGTTTGCGCCCATACTGGTCGGCAAGCCGCCCGTAGAGCGGTGTCGTCACGGCCTGCCCGAGCAGGTAGATGCCGAAAGCCCAGGTGAACAGGTCGAAGCCGCCGAGCTGCCCCACGATGGTCGGCATCGCCGTGCTGATGACCGTCACCTCGACGGCCGCCATGAAGGTCGAGACCAGCATGGCGGAAACGACGATCCGCCCCCGCCGCGAGGCGAGAACCGGGCCTGAGTGCGTCGTGCTCACCGGTCGTCGGCGCCGCGTGTCCCGCGTTGCCCGCTACCGGCGCAGGGCGAGCGCCATCCGCTCGTGCTCGGCGTCAACGGCCTCGAACTTCTGCAGGAACGCCCGGATATCGGGGTCCGGGGTCTTCGCGGCCTCTTCGGCGGCGTCCTGCTTGTCTTCGGCATTGATGCGGATGGCTTCCTCGATGAAGGACCGGTCGGCGGTGCTGCCGGCATAGGCGTTGATGCCGTTCAAGCGAACGCGGTCCTCCGCCGTCATGTCGGTCGGCAGCTCGACGCCCTTGGCGCGCCCCAGTTCCTGCAAGGCTTGGTTGTAGATGGCATGGTCGGCGATGATGCGGGACGCATAAGCCCTGATGTCCTCGCGGGAAGTGCGCTGCTGCGCCAGGGCGGCGAGCGCGATCTCGTAAGCGCCGCCTTGGGCGTCCTTGACCAGGAACTGGTGGTCCGTATTGGTGATCGGCGCCGGCTTGGGTTCGGGACCCGGTGCCGTGGCCGGGACGGTGGTGGTCTGGTCGAGGGTGGTCTGCGCCGCCAGAGGGCCGGCAAGGACCGCGAGCAGCAGCGCCGCGGCAGCGGCCGTCAGGATACGGGTCATGGCCTCCCCCAATCATTCGGTGAGCCACCCCGAACGCGGTGCCGCCGCACCGGTTCCGGCCTGCGCCGACCCGCCCAAGCCGCGGCCGGCGGGCGGGCGGCCCTCGGCCCGGAAGGCTCAGGCGTAGGTCTCTTCCAAGGCGTCGGCCCTTCCTTGCTCCTGGCGCCCGAGGCAGCGATCCATCATGAGCTTGAGACCCGGCAGGTCAACCTTGCCGTGCCGAAGCGCCCACGGCTTACCGTTGCCGTCCCGCTCCTGCAGGATGACGTGCAGCACCTGGTTCCGGCGGTCCACAACCGTGTCGGGATGGCCGGTCTCGCCTTTTGCCGCTTGCGGCTCGAACGGCACGCCCATCGGGATGAAGGGGCCATGGACCGAACGGGACGCCGCGAAGAACACGCGCTGACGTTCCCCGTCGCAGCCTGACGGCTTTTGCAGGAAGCAGACGCCGACCAGCAGGAAATGCCGTTCGCCAAGCCCGATGATCTGCGTGCCTTCCGGGCACCACTCGTAATCATGGTCATCCCGGCCGGGCTGGTTGTGGAACGGTATCTCCGACATCTCCAGGACCAGGCGCGGCTCCGACCACCCGGCGCCTGGCACGGAACGGTCCCGCAGCGACATGTAGATGTCGCCTTCCGTCCTGTGCGGCCATTCCGGCTCCATCCTGGTGATGCCGGTGAAGGTCAGGCAGTCATGCAGCCTGCCGTTCGCCACGACCTGCGAGTAGCTGGGGTCATAAACGCCGATGAGGGGGTGCTTCGGCCGGGCAACGGAGTCCTTCGTGATGAGGGGTTTTTGTTGCCCGACGAAATGCTCGCCATCGTCGGAGTGCGCCTCCATGATGACGCCGCCGGGTTCGAAGCAGGCGGTCTGGATGTACATGGCATAGCGTGGCTTGCCGTTCTCGAACTCGTAGGCCAAGGCCGGCGCGCAGAGCTGGGGACCCGACAAGCCCTCAAGCGTCGGCGACCTCAGTTCCTGCCAATGGCCGTCCAGGTCGTTCGCGCCGAAGCGGGCCACTTTCCAGGCCTGTATGTCAGACCGGCCAGAGCTGGTGTACTTGATGAATCGATAAGGCGTGAGCGCATCGTCCGGATGCCGTTCAACGATGGACGGATCTTTTTGCTCCGGACAGGCCACGTCTTCGCCGGGGAGCCTTTTCAGCTTCAAAGCTGCTGTCTTCAACATGACTTATCCTGCGAGCCACGGGTTGCAGCGGTAGGCTCGACAGCGTTTATCACGATTTCGTTACGTTTTACACATCAATATCAGCCTGGCGGCACTTCTCCTCAATGTCGTGTTGCAGATTTGCCCGGCAACGGCCTCGGGCCACCTACAACCCGAGTTCGGACAGGCCCGCATGGCCGTCGGGACGCCGGCCGAGCGGCCAGCGGAACTTGCGGTCGGCCTCCCCGATCGGCAGGTCGTTGATGCTGGCGATGCGCCGGCGCATCAGCCCGTGCCCGTCGAACTCCCAATTCTCGTTGCCGTAGCTGCGGAACCAGTGGCCGGAGTCGTCGTGCCACTCGTAGGCGAAGCGTACCGCGATGCGATGCTCCCCATGGGTCCAGACCTCCTTGACCAGCCGGTAGTCAAGCTCGCGGGACCATTTCCGGCGCAGGAACTCCACGATGGCGCCGCGGCCGGCGATGAACTCCGCCCGGTTCCGCCATCGGCTGTCTTCCGTGTAGGCGAGCGCCACGCGCTCGGGATCACGGCTGTTCCACGCATCTTCGGCCATGCGCGCCTTTTGCGCCGCGGTGTCCGGCGTGAAGGGCGGCAAAGGCGGGCGGCTCGACATGGCAAGTCTCTCCTGGCTAGGCTCTGCGGGATGACGGGCTGTTGGCAGGAATCTACGGACCCCGCGAGGAAGCGCAACGCATGGAGCGTGCCTGCAAGCGACGCCACTGCAAGCCACGCAACTGCAAGCGCCGGGCCGGCCCTTGCTGACCCGGGCGGAGCCGCCGGGCCGCTGGCTGATCCTGGCCGATGACCTGACCGGCGCCGCCGACAGCGCGGTCGCCTTTGCCCAGTGCGGCCTGCCGGCCTCCGTTGCCTGGGGGGATCACCCGTCGGATGACGCGGTGCTGGCGCTCGACGCCGACAGCCGCCGGATGACGCCGGACGCCGCCGCTGCCCGCCACAGCGCGTTGCTGCAAGCCCGCCACCGCAACGATGCGGCCTTGTTCAAGAAGATCGACTCCACCCTGCGCGGACAGCCGGCGGCGGAACTGGCCGCGACGGTGCACGACCTCCGCGCCCGCGGCCGCGGCGCCCTGGCCGTCGTCGCCCCGGCTTTCCCCGCCACCGGCCGGACCACCGTGGGCGGACGCATCCAAGTGGACGGCCAGCCTTTGGAAGACTCCCCGCTTTGGGCGCGCGACCATGGCTACCACAATGCCGACCTCCTGGCCGTGCTGCGCTCGGCCGGGCTTTGCGTGCGGCTGGCCGGGCTGGACGCCGTGCGGGTCGGGCTCGCGGAGGTTGTGGACGACGCGCTCGCCGCCAGGGTGGACGCCCTGGTCTGCGACGCGCTCACCCCGGCGGACCTGCGCCGGGTGGCAGAGGCCACGCTGCCGCGGGCAGCGGACCTGTTCTGGACCGGGTCGGGCGGCTTGGCGGAGGCGCTCGCGGCCGGCGTGGCGAGGCCGGCGGCGCCCCTCGTGCCCATCGAGGTCACAGGCGGCATCCTGTTCGTCGTGGGCAGCGTCGCCGAGGCGTCCCGCGCCGCCGCCGCCCTGCTCGCCGCCGACCGCGCCGTCCATGTCGAGCGCATCCCGCCCGCCGTGCTGCATGACGGCCCGGGCACCCCGGCGTGGCAAGGCGCGGCCCGCCGGATCGCGCAGGCC
>CAXTUO010000075.1:0-9701 GCA_964247175.1 uncultured Acetobacteraceae bacterium
CCAGCCGCGTATCCGGAGCTGTTCACCACCAGCGGCGAGACCGGGTTGGGCATGGAAGCGTTGCGGGCGGAGCTTGCAACCCTCGGATTGCCGGCTTGACCAGACGTGCGCCGCCCCGGTAGGGAACCCGCATGGCATTGACCCGCGAGCAACTGCAGGCCGCCGCCGACCGGGCGGATATCCTGGTCCAGGCGTTGCCATACCTGCGTCGCTACGCTGGCATCACCGTGGTGGTGAAGTATGGTGGCCACGCCATGGGTGACGAAACCTTGGCCGCGCAGTTCGGCCGCGACATCGCGCTGCTCAAGCAGGTCGGCGTGAACCCGGTCGTGGTGCATGGCGGCGGCCCGCAGATCAACGCGATGCTGGAGCGGCTGAAAATCCGGTCCAACTTCGTGGACGGGCTGCGCGTCACCGACTCTTCCATGGTGGAGGTCGTCGAGATGGTGCTGGCCGGCACGGTGAACAAGCACATCGCCGGGCTGATCAACATCGCCGGCGCCTTGGCCGTGGGCATCTGCGGCAAGGACGGCGGCCTGATCCGTGCCCGCAAGCTGACCCGCACGGTGCGCGACCCCGGCAGCCATATCGAGCGCGCGCTGGACCTAGGCTTCGTCGGCGAGCCGGAAAGCGTGGACGTCCGGGTGATCCACGCGCTGACCGGCGCTGGGCTGATCCCGGTGATCGCGCCCGTCGCCATGGGCGAGGACGGCCAGACCTACAACATCAATGCCGACACCGTCGCCGGCGCCGTGGCCGGGGCCTTGGGCGCGCAGCGACTGCTGATGCTGACGGACGTGGCCGGCGTGCTGGACGCGGACCGCCAGTTGATCCCGGAGATGACGGTGGCCGAGGTCGAGGCGGGCATCGCAAGCGGCATGATCTCGGGCGGCATGATTCCCAAGGTTGAGAACTGCGTGGAGGCTGTCCGCAAGGGCGTGCGCGGCGCGGTGATCCTGGATGGCCGCATGGGCCATGCCTGCTTGCTGGAACTCTTCACCGAAGGCGGCATCGGCACCCTGATCCGGGCGTAACAGCCAAGTTCCGACCCGCGCTTGACAACCCTGGCGCGCGGCATTGGTGTGCCGCCTGCCATGAAGGATGCCTGCACGCCATGTCCAATCCCGGAGACGCCGACGCGACGCCGATCGGCTCGGTCCAGCAGTTGGCGGACTACATCGCCGCCGGATGCAAGCCGCCATCGGAGTACCGCATCGGCACGGAGCATGAGAAGTTCGGCTTCCAGGCGTCCAGCCTCCGCCCCCCGCCTTACGAGCCGGACGGCATCCGCGCGGTGCTGCAAGGGATGGCGGCGTCCGCCCCGGACGGGTGGCAGCTCATCCTGGAGCATGGCCACCCGATCGGCTTGAAGGGGCAGGGGACCCACCGGAGCGCTTCCGTTTCCTTGGAGCCGGCCGGGCAGTTCGAGCTGTCTGGCGGCATGTTGCAGGACCTGCACCAGACGCGGGACGAACTCGCGGCCCATTTCGAGGCGGTGCGTGCGGCCGCGGCCCCGCTCGGCATCGGCTTTGCCCCGCTGGGACACCATCCGACGCTGGGCCGGGCCGACATGCCGTGGATGCCGAAGGGCCGCTATGCCATCATGCGGCGCTACATGCCGTTGGTCGGGCAGCTTGGCCTCGACATGATGCAGCGGACCTGCACCGTGCAGGTGAACCTCGATTACTCCTCCGAGGCCGACATGGCCCGCAAGCTGCGCGTGTCGCTGGCCTTGCAGCCGGTCGCCACCGCGTTGTTCGCCAACTCACCCTTCGTTGACGGCAAACCAAGCGGTTTCCTGTCGAGCCGCGCCCGGGTCTGGACGGACACGGACAACGGCCGGTCCGGCATGCCGTCCGTCATGTTCGCCGAGGATTTCGGATTCGAGAGATACGTCGAGTGGCTGCTCGATGTGCCGATGTATTTCATCGAGCGTCAGGGCGCCTACAAGGACGTGGCGGGCGAGTCGTTCCGGGAATACATGGCCGGGCGCCGGCCCCATATCGGCAACGGTCGCGCCACGGTCGGTGATTTCGCCGACCACATGACGACGGCCTTCACCGATGTCCGGGTCAAGCGCTTCTTGGAGATGCGGGGCGCCGACGCGGGCCGCCCGGACATGATGGTGGCGCAGAGCGCCCTTTGGGTGGGCATCCTCTACGACGAGGCGGCGTTGGCCGCGGCCGATTCGCTGGTCCGCCAGCATCCCTGGGAAGCGTATCAGGCGCTGCGGGCCGCCGTGCCCCGGCTCGCCCTCGATGCGCCCTGGGCCGACGGTACGGCGCGGGACCTGGCGCGGGACATGGTGGCCATCGCGAGGGACGGCCTGCGCGCCCGCGCCCGGCGCGATGCCGCCGGAGAGGACGAGACGGGTTATCTCACCCCGTTGGAACCGATGCTGGACGGCGGCCCGACCCAGGCGGAGCACTGGCTTTCCCGTTATCACGGCGTCTGGAACGGTGACGCGGGGCGCATCTTTGCCGAAGCGGCGATTTACGAAATAGGATAAAAGTCTGATTCTTTCGCGCTAAGCACGAAACCGTAAGAAACAATGTCACTGCGGTTACATTCACCTTGTAATCGCGCGTGAGATAAGCGGTAATGCGGCAATGATCATCAGCCAGTCTCGTGCTGTCCCACGCATTGCCGCCGATGCCGCCGACGCAGTGGCCGTGCGGCTGCGCCTGATCGGCCAGATGGAAGCGTCGGTCCCCAACGGCGACAGCATCTTGCCGCCGGGCCGCAAGACGCGGGCCTTGCTCGCCATCATCGCGCTGTCCGCGCCGCGCCCCGTGCTTCGCTCGCGATTGGCCGAACTGCTGTGGAGCCGGCGGCCGGAGGAGCAGGCGCGCGCCTCGCTGCGCCAAGAAATCCACCGTCTTCTGGAAGTTCTCACCCCGGCCGGCAAGGAGGTGCTGTCGATCAACCGGGACAGCTTGGCGCTCCGGCCCGGCGTCGTTTGGGTTGATGTCGAGGAGGTGCTC
This sequence comes from uncultured Acetobacteraceae bacterium, assembly GCA_964247175.1. Classification (GTDB taxonomy): domain Bacteria; phylum Pseudomonadota; class Alphaproteobacteria; order Acetobacterales; family Acetobacteraceae; genus CAHJXG01. Next base: position 2,985 of record CAXTUO010000075.1, read on the forward strand.
CGCGCCACCACCACCCATCCCGCGTCGCTTGCGCTTCTGGATGGCGAGCTGCTCGAGGAGCTGGACGGCGTCGATCCCGCGTTCGACGGCTGGCTGCAAACGGAGCGTGAGCGCCTACGGGACCGCGCCCGCTCGGTCGGCGAAACGCTGCTGACGGAGCAGGGGTCGCCGGAAGCGTTGATCGTCGTCGCTCAGCAACTTCTGTCCATCGACCGCGCGCATGAAGGCGCTTGGCGGGCGCTGATGCGTGCCCATGCCGAACGCGGCGAGCGGGGCATGGCGATTCAATCCTACGACCGGTGCCGGGCCGTGCTGGCCGACCTGCTGGACGCGACGCCGTCCTCCGAAACGCAGGCGTTGCTGGCGGACATCCGCTCGGGCCACACGGCAGCCCGCCCGGCAATGCCCGTCCAGTCGCCGCCGGCGGCGATACGGCCTGAGCCCCGCGCCGGCTCTGCTCGCGTGGGCGCCAAGCTCGGCGTGTTGCCGCTCACCCTGGTCGGCACGGACGAGACGGAGGCGCACCTTGCCTTGGGCCTTGCCGAGGAAATCACCTCGGCGATGCAAAAGGTCCGCTGGCTTTTCCTGGTCTCAAGCGGATCGCTGGCGCAGTTCGTCCAGCAAGGCCGCGACGACATGGGGCTGCGCCGGACGTTTGGCCTCGATTTCGTTTTGGACGGCATGGTCCAGCGGGTCGGCCGGCGGCTTCGCATCACCTTGCGGCTCGTCGATCTGCGCGATGGGAACCAGATCGTCTGGGCCAGGCGTTTTGACCGGCAGACCAGCGACCTGCTGACATTGCAGGACGAGGTCGCGGCCGAGGTCACGGCGCAGATCGACCCGGAAATCCTGGCGATCGAAAGCCACCGCGCCGCGCAACGGCCGACGTCGGACGCGGCAGCCTACGACCTGATGCTCCGCGCGCTCCCCGGCTTGAGCCGGCTGGAGCGTGAGCATTTCATGCAGTCCGGCCAGTGGCTGCGCCAGGCGATTTCGCTCGAACCCGACTTTGCCGCCCCTTATGCGTGGTATGCCTGCTGGCTCAGTCTCTCCATAGGCCAAGGCTGGACAAAAGATCCTGAAGCGACGGTGAGCGACGCGGCGCACCATGCGGAGCGGGCGGTCATGCTCGACCCGCAGGATGCCAAGGCGCTGACGATTGCGGGCCATGTCCGCTCCCTCCAGCGCCGCCTCCGGGAGGGCATCGCCCTGCATGAGCGCGCCCTGGCGCTCAATCCGAACCTGGCGATGGCTTGGGCGCTGTCAGGCTTCGCCCATCTCTACCTCGGCGATTGGGAAGAGGGCGAGCGCCGCCTGCTACGCTATAAGCAGCTTGCCCCCACTGATCCCCACGGGTTCCATTACGACACGGGCTTCAGCCTCGTCGCGCTGGCAAAGCGGGACTATGAGGGCGCCGTTATCACCGCGCGCAGCGTCAGCGAGATGCACCCGGCCTTTTCCGGCGTGTGCGAACCTTATTTGGCGGCGCTCGGCTTTCTCGGGCAGATGCAGGAGGCGGCTGTGGTGCGCCGCCGCTTGCTGGCCATCGATCCCGGCTTCAACATTGAACGCACCCTCCGCAACAGTTGTTATGAGCGACCGGAAGACCGGGAGCACATCGCTCGTGGGCTGCGGCTGGCAGGGGTGGCTGAAAGCTCCTCGACCGAGAGCTAGGTGCGTCCCCTGCTGGGAACCTAATGCCGGGCTGAGGCGGAGCGGAACGGCGGAGCCGGCGGGGCAGTCAACCCTGTAAGGATCTCCGCCGCCAATGCTTGCGCGACACACCGGTAGCCGAGATCATTATGATGGACGCCATCATCCGAGATGAATTCACTGTAGGAATGGCCGGATAACTGCCATTGGTCCATCAACGCGCCACGGTCGAACAACCCCGCTCCCGTTTGCGCCGCCAGGTCAACCAGGACCTGGTCGATCTGCTGATGCAGTGGCGAGGCAAGGATCAGCGGCGCGCGTTGGTTGTCCATAAGCACGACGTCGATCCCCTTGGCCCGGAGGGTATGCACGCCGTCCGCGACGAGGATCTTGAATTCCGCAGGGTTCCGGTTCTTCAGCGCACCGTTTGCGCCGACTTGCCAGATCACCAGGCTGGGGCGCACTTCCAGCACGTCCGCCTCGATCCGCGGCAGCATCTCCGCGGCGTCCTGGCCGCCGACGCCGCGATTGATGACCGCGACGTGGGCCGTGGGCAGGGCGGCTGACAGTGCCGCTTGCAATACTGCGGGGTAGCTGTGGGCGATGCTGCTGGAATGCCAGCCCTGAGTCGAGGACGAGCCAAACGCGACGATGGTCAGCTCCGAATTGTGCTCCAGGGCTTCCTTGACATGGGGCAACACCAATGGGGGAAGGTGCGCCGCCGGGCAGCCATCCGGTTGCTCCGCCGCCCGTGCAGGCAATGCGGCGAGCGCAAGCGTGCAGGCCAAGGAGAGTCGCGACAAAAAGCTCAACATGACCTGATTCCTATGTCGCCGTTCCGCCGACAGTCAAGCTTGAAAGCTTCAGGGTTGGCTGGCCGACGCCCACCGGCACGCCTTGCCCGTTCTTGCCGCAGGTGCCGATGCCGGAGTCGAGGCCGGGGTTGTTGCCCACCATATCGACCTTCAGCAGCGCGTCCGGCCCGTTGCCGATCAGGGTGGCGCCCTTCACCGGGCTGGTGATGCGCCCATCCTCGATCAGGTAGGCCTCGCTGGCCGAGAACACGAACTTGCCCGACGTGATATCGACCGAGCCGCCGCCGAAGTTCACCGCATACAGCCCGCGCGGCACGGAGCGGATGATCTCCTCGGGGTCCGATGGGCCGGCGAGCATGACGGTGTTGGTCATCCTCGGCATCGGCGCATGGGCGAAGCTTTGCCGGCGGCCGTTGCCCGTCGTCGGCACGCCCATCAGCCGGGCATTCAGCCGATCCTGGATGAAGGCGGTCAGCACGCCGTCCTCGATCATGACGGTGCGCCCGGACGGCGTGCCCTCGTCATCAACCGTCAGGCTCCCGCGCCGGTCCGGCAGGGTGCCGTCGTCCACCACGGTGACGCCGGGGCTGGCGATGCGCTGCCCGAGCAGCCCGGCGAACGCCGAGGTCTTCTTGCGGTTGAAGTCTCCCTCCAGCCCGTGCCCGATGGCCTCATGCAGCAGGATGCCGGGCCAGCCAGGGCCGAGCACGACGGGCATCTCCCCGGCCGGGGCCGGGCGGCTGTCCAGGTTGACCAGGGCCTGGCGAAGCGCCTCATCCACTGCGCCACGCCAGAAAGCGCCGTCGAGCAGGCGACCGTAGCCATGCCGCCCTCCGGCGCCGAAGGTGCCGCTTTCCCGCCGCCCGTCCTGCTCCACCACGACCGACACGTTGAGCCGGACCAGCGGGCGGAGGTCGGCCACCCGCGTGCCATCCGCGCGCAGCACCTGGACCGCCTGCCATTCCCCGAACAGCGACGCCATGACCTGCTTGACCCGGGGGTCCCTGCCGCGCGCATAGGCATCGCTCTCGCTGAGCACCGCCGTCCGGTCCGGGAACTTGGTGTCCGTCAGCGGATTGGCGTCGGAGTAAAGCCGGGCGTTGCTGGACCGCGGGGCCGCCGCCGCCGTGCCGGACCGGCCGGCGCGCACGGCCGAAACCGTCGCCGCAGCCCGGCCCAGCGCACCCGCCGAAAGCTCCCCGGCATGGGCGTACCCGGCCTCTTCCCCCAGCATCGCGCGCAGCCCGAAGCCGAGCTGCGTGTCGAACCCGGCGCTGCGGATGCGCCCGTCGTCCAGGCTCAGTTGCTCGCTTTCCCGGTATTCCAGGAACAGCTCGCCGTCATCCATGCCGGCCAGGGCGTCCCCGGCGATGCGCTCGGCGTCGGAGCGGTCGAGGGCCGCGCCGGGCCGGCCGAAGAACAAGGCGTCAGTCGCGGCGATGGGGCTGGGAGCGGGCTGGGTCATCGAACATCCTCAAACACAGGCAGCGGGCAATGGACAGGGCGCGGACGCTCCGGCCCTTTCAGGACGGAGCCAAGATCCTGGCACGGGTGGCCGGCGCCGCCGCTTGGCTGCGCCCGGCATGCAATGCCGCAAGCGCCGCGGTCAGCACAAGGACCGCCATGGCCTGGTGCATTGTGCCCAAGGCGACCGGCACGACCCAGAGCAGCGTGGTGACGCCCAGGGCGTATTGGCCCAGCACGGCCAAGCCAAGCGCAAGCAGGGCCGTCCGCAACCGTCCCGCGGCGCCGCCGCGCAGCCCGACGATCAGCGTCGCCGCCGCCAGCAGCGCGGTGACGGTCGCGAGCAGCCGATGGTCGAACTGCACGGTCGCTACGTTCTCCGTCACGTTGCGCACGAGCGGCTGAAGCTGCGCGATGCCCGCAGGCACCAGCGAACCATCCATGAGCGGAAAGGAGTTGTAGGTCAGGCCTGCGTGCAGCCCGGCCACAAAGCCTCCGGCCACGATTGTCGCCGCCACGGCGCAGCAGGTCCCGGCGATCAAGGCGCGCAGGCCACGGATGGGCGGACTGGCGGGTTGAGGGTCCATCCCCTCCTGCCAAAGCGTCAGCGCCGTCCAGAAGATCGCGGCATACAGGGCAAGCGCCATGACAAGATGGATCACCAGCCGGTATGGCGACACCGTTGTGCTGTCCGCCGCGAAGCCGCTGGCCACCATGAACCAGCCGATGGCGCCTTGCAGCCCGCCCAGCAGGAAGAGCAGGCCCAGCCGCCGGGCCAGCCGGCGGCCGATGGCTCCGCGCAGCGCGAACCAAATCAACGGTCCCAGGAAGGCCAAGCCGATCAGCCGGCCCCACAGGCGGTGTGTCCACTCAAGCCAGAAGATGTGCTTGAAGCCCGCAAGCCCGAACCCCTGGTTCACCAGGGCGTACTGCGGGATCTGCTGATACAGCCGATAAAGCCGCTGCCACTCCGCATCCGACAAGGGGGGCAGGGCGCCCATGATGGGCTTCCATTCCATGATCGACAGGCCCGATCCCGTCAGGCGCGTGGCGCCGCCCAGCGACACCATGACCAGCAGCATGGCGCACATCCCGAACAGCCATGTCGCGACGGCGCGGGCCTGACGCTGGCGCAGGGCGTGCGGCAGGGCGAGGGAAGACGTGGCGTCAAGCGGCATCTCTGGACCCTAGCCTCCAAACCATGATCAAACTATCAATCCACGCCGGCCCGGCAAACCGCCTGGCGGTCCCGGCCCAGCCCGTTCGCAGCCCGCTTGAGCAGCACCTTTCATGGAGATGGAGTGTCCGCCAGCGTTCGGCAACGCATCACGTCGCTGTCCTCTGTGGCCGGGCGCCCGGCGCTCCTGCTGCTCGGCCTGGTGTTGGCCGGGCTGGCATTGCGCTACCTGGGACTGGATGCCGGGATCGCGGCGGCGGGGCAGCGCGGCCCCTTGGCGTTCGTCGCCATCGCCACCGGCGCTTGCGCTTTGGGCGTGCCGCGGCAGGTGGTCGCCTATTCCGGCGGCCTGGCCTTCGGCTTTTGGCCGGGCGCCTCGCTGGCATTGTTGGCGGAGGTCCTGGGATGCATGGGGAATTTCTATTGGGCGCGTTGGGCGGCACGGGCCTGGGCGGTCCGTTGGCTGGCGCGCAGCCCCGGCGGACGGCTTGAGCGGCTGAGCCGTTTCCTGGGCGCCAATGCCTTTGCCGCGACCTTGACGCTGCGCCTGCTGCCGGTCGGCAACAACCTTCTGCTCAACCTGCTGGCCGGCGTGTCGGGCGTCGCCGCCGGGCCGTTTCTGACGGCCTCGGCGCTGGGCTACGTGCCGCAAACAGCCGTGTTCGCCCTGTTGGGCGGCGGCGTCCGGGTGTCGCAAGCTGCGCAGGTCGCGGTGGCCGCCGTGCTTTTGGCGCTCTCGATTGCGCTTGGGCTGGCGCTGGCGCGCAAACGGCCCGTGCCGTAACGAGCCGGCCCGTCCCGCTCAGTGCAGATGGAGCATGTGAGGCGTGTGCCGCACCGACGCCGGCCGAATCGACCCGCCGGTGGCGATGCGGATGGAGTGCAAGGGACCATCCAATTCGCGCTGCCAGAACTCCAGGAAGCGGCGCAGGGCCGGGAAGCGCGGCGCCAGATCGAGTTCCTGCCAGATAAACGTTTGCAGCAGGCCAGGATGGTCCGGCAGGAAGTAAAGGATCTCTGCGGTGGTGAGCCGGTAGTCTTTAAGCTGCAGTCCCAGGGTCATGCAGGAGTCCCACGCTTCTGAATGGTTGTCGAGGACACGTTACGCGGCGGCCCTGCTCGCGGGGCTGCAACGCAAGCGTTCCAGAATGCTGGGCAATGTGAAAGGAAAAACGGTGCATCTTCAGCAGTTTGGCACTCACTTTGCCGGAATGCTGCTTCCTGCTTGACTTCGCCGGACGCAGCCTCTAGATCGCTGGCACTCTCAGCATGAGAGTGCTAACGCCCGGTCACGCCGGGTTTCGAATAGGAGGCGATCCCACATGAAGTTCCGTCCGCTGCACGACCGGATCGTGGTCCGGCGCATCACCGCCGAGGAGAAGTCCGCCGGCGGGATCATCATTCCCGACACGGCCAAGGAGAAGCCGATGGAGGGCGAGGTGATTGCAGCCGGTCCTGGCGCACGCAACGAGCAGGGCGCCATTGTGGCATTGGACGTCAAGGCTGGCGACCGCGTGCTGTTCGGCAAGTGGTCCGGCACCGAAGTGAAGCTGGATGGCGAGGAGCTCCTGATCATGAAGGAGAGCGACATCATGGGCATCATCGAGG
>CAXTUO010000076.1:0-5936 GCA_964247175.1 uncultured Acetobacteraceae bacterium
GGCGTCCCCGCCCGCGGGGCCCAGGGGGAGCCGGCGGGGTGGCCGTTTTTCTTCAGCTTGCGGCACATGTCCAGGAAGGCGTCCGTGGTGGTTGGGAAGGCGTCGAACCCGGCCTCCTTGAGCCAGCTTTCGCGGTAGATGGCCGGGCCGCCGCTGCCGCCCATTGGGATCGCGATCCACTGGTCGGTCTTGAACCGCTTGCCGTAGCGCTCGGCGAGCGGGGACCAGCCGCCGTACTTCTTGCCGAGGTAGGTGGCCACGTCCGTCAGGTCCATCACCTTGTCGGCGTAGATGTGCGGGTCGTCCGTCCAGCCCACCACCACGTCCGGCCCGGCCCCGGTGTTGGCCGTCACCGCCGTCTGGGGCCGCAGGTCCTCCCAGCCGGAGAAATCGACCCGCACCTGCACACCCATGCTGTCCGCGAACCGCTTGGTGTTCTCCCGGAAGATCGCCTCGTCCGGCTCCACGAACTTGGCCGGGCGGAGCACGCGGAGGCTGGCGTTCTTCTCGATGGGGAGCGGGGGCGGCACCGCGTCCGCCGTGGGGATGGCGGCGCGGGTGCCACGGCCTAGCAGGCCCGCAGCCAAAGCGCCGGCGCCGAGGCCGCGTCGGGTAATGGAATGCATGGCGTTTCAACCTCCCTTTGTGTTTCTGCCCGGCGGGTTGGCCCGCCTTATGTCGTGCGCAGTGACCTCGGTGGTGATGCGGCCTGGATCGCAGGCGGCGGGGCTGCACGGGTGATCACCCACGCGCCCAGCGCGTAGCCTGCTCCCACGCACGCGGCAACCATGCGGCCATAGGAAAACGCAAGGCCCTCACCCCCATGTACCCCATCACCCCACCAGCCGCGCCCCGGTTTCCCCGTCGAACAGATGCACCAGCGCCGGGTCCGCGGTGACGGCCAGCGGCTCGCCCGGCCGGGCCGCCACCCGTTCCCGGAACGCGCCCATCACCGGCAGCGCGCCGGGCTGCGCGCCCAGGCGCCCGTGCACCTGCGTCTCGCTCCCCGTGGGTTCCACTACCTGCACCAGCAAGGGCACGCCGCCGCCGGGCGCCAGTTGCAGGTGCTCCGGCCGCACGCCGTACACCGCCGGGCGACCCGGCTCGCGCGGCCCCGGCGGCAGCGGCCACAGGCTGCCGCCTTCCGCGCGGAAGCCCTCGACCTCGATGGTGCCGGAGAGAAAGTTCATCGCCGGGCTGCCGATGAACCCGGCGACGAAGCGGTTGGCCGGGCGGTCATACAGCGCCAACGGCGAGCCCTGCTGCTCCACCCGGCCCGCGTTCATCACCACGATGGTGTCGGCCATGGTCATCGCCTCGATCTGGTCGTGCGTCACGTAGATCGTGGTGGTGCGCAGCCGCTGGTGCAGATCCTTCAGCTCCGCCCGCGTCTGCACCCGGAGCTTGGCGTCCAGGTTGCTCAACGGCTCGTCGAACAGGAACACCTGGGGGTCGCGCACGATGGCCCGGCCCATGGCGACCCGCTGCCGCTGCCCACCCGACAACTGACGGGGATAACGGTCAAGCAAGCCGTCGAGGCCGAGGATCGCCGCGGCGCGCCCCACCCGCTCCGCCATCGCCGCCTCTGGCGCGCGGGCGAGCTTCAGGCTGAACGCCATGTTGTCCCGCACCGTCATGTGCGGATACAGCGCGTAGTTCTGGAACACCATGGCGATGTCGCGCTGCTTGGGCGCCACGCGGTTCACCACGCGGCCGCCGATGGCGACCTCGCCCCCGTCGATCTCCTCCAACCCCGCCACCATGCGCAAGAGGGTGCTTTTGCCGCAGCCGGACGGGCCGACGAGCACGGTGAAGGCGCCGTCCGCGATCTCGATGCTGACGCCATGCAGCACGGGCGTCGCGCCGAACGCCTTGGTCACGCCGCGGATTGAAACGCTGGCCATGGTCGCTCCCCCTCGGCTTCCTTGGGCCTTTCGCTCTGCGCAAACCCTCGGGTTCCGCAGGGAGCGTAGGGTGGGCCCGCGGGGTCCGCCAGGGGTTTCAACGCCGGCTGCGCCGCTCCCGCGGCGCCGATCCCCAGCCGTCCGGATGCTTGGCCCAGCAGCTTTCCGGCTGGCACAACCGCACCGACCGCCAGCCGTCCCCCGAGCCGCGCCCCCTTGCCTTTGTCGGTGCCGCTGCGAAGCCCAGCAGCACCACCGCCAGCAGCACGAGGAGGACAGTCCGCTTGTCAGACATGGCGCATACTCCCCGAAAAATTGGCCGATGCTCTATAATACAACTTCTGGTCGAGCCGTACCCGGTCTCCTGCGCGAAATCGTACCCTGCATCGTGTTTCATCAACTAGCGCGCAATCAAATTCTGATGTATTCAGCCTTATGCGCCTCACCCGCCCGGCCCGGCCGCTTCGCCTGCGCATCCGGACCTACCTGATGCTCCTGGTGCTGGGGGCGGCGATGCCCTTCGTGCTGCTGTCCACCATCCTGGCGGTCCGGGCGGCAGGGGCGCAGGACAAGCGGTTCGGCCAGGATGTCGTCTCTGTCGCCCGCGCCCTGTCGCTCGCCGTGGACAGCTCCATCGCCCCCCTGCAATCCGCGCTGGAAACGCTGAGCCGCTCCCCCGCCTTGTCCCGGGGCGACCTTCCCGCCTTCCGCTCGGAACTCGGCGCGGCCGCGGCGCTGCTGGGCGGCGCCTTGCAGCTCTGCGACGCGGACGGGTGGAGGCTGCTCGACAGCCGCGACCCGCCCGGCGTTGCCGCCTCCGGGCGCCGCGCCGTGCCCGACTACGTCGCATCCGTCGCCGCCGGCGGCCGGTTCCGCGTTTCAGGCATCTACCGCAGCGCGGTCAATGGGCAGATGGTGGCGACGGCCGACGTGCCCGTGCGCTTCGCCGGGCCGTCCGGCCCGGAGGTGCCGGGCGTGCTGGCCTCCACCATCGACCTTGCGGCCATCGACGCCCTGATGCGGCGGCAGTTGCTGCCGGACTCCTGGCGCGGCGTCATCATCGACAGGGACGGGCGCTATCTGCAGCGCGTCCGGAACGACCCGTCGCTGCTGGGCCAGCCCGTCACCATGGCCTGGGCAGAGGCGGCGCGCCGCGCCCCGTCCGGCTGGCTGCACAGCGTGCTGCAGGACGGCGTGGACGGCTATGTCGGCTTCGCCACCTCGCCCGTGACCGGCTGGACCGTGGGCATCGGCGTGCCCGCAGAAACGGTGCGCGCGCCGCTGCGGCGGACGCTGCTGTCCTTGCTGGCGCTTGTCGCCGTCTTTGCCGGGCTGGGCATGGCGCTGGCGCTGTATCTGGCCCGGCGCGTCGCGCGTCCCGTGTCGGGGCTGGCCCGGCTCGCCACCGATCCGGATGCCGCGCTCCCGGCCGGGTCAAGCGGCATCGTGGAGGTGGACGAGGTGGCCCGCGCGCTGCGCCACGGCATCGCCGCCCGCAGCGCTGCCGAGGCGGCGCTGCGCGACAGCGAGGCGGAGCTGCGCGCCGCCACTGACCTCAGCCCGCAGGTGCCCTGGACCGCCGACCCGTCCGGCCGCCTGCTCAGCGTGAGCGAGCGCATCCTCAAGCTGACCGGGGCGCTCACGCGGCGGCAGGCGACGGATGGCTGGATGGACATCGTGCATCCTCAGGATCGCGCCGGGGTCCAGGCCGCCTGGGCGCGCAGCGTTTCCACGGGGCAGCCATACGACCACGAGTTCCGCATGCGCCTCAAGTCGGGCGCCTGGACCTGGTTCCGCGCCCGTGCCACGCCCCGGTTCGACGCGGAGGGCCAGGTCGTGCGCTGGTACGGCGCGACGGAGGACGTGGACGTGCGCCGGACCGCGGTGGACAGCCTGCAGCGCCTCAGGGACGAGCTGGAAGCCCGGGTGGAAACGGAGGCGGCCGCCCGGGAAGCGGCGCAGAACCGGCTGAACCAGGCGCAGCGCCTGCAGGCGCTGGGACAGCTCGCGGGCGGCGTCGCGCACGACTTCAACAACATGCTGCAGGTGGTAAGCGGCGCGCTGGCGCTGATCTTGCGCCGTCCGGACGACGCGGCGCGGGTGGCGCGGCTGGCGGCCACGGCGGAGGACGCGGCGGAGCGGGGCACGGCGATCACCGGGCGGCTCCTGTCGCTGACGCGCCAGGGCACGCTGCGCACTGCGCCGATGGAGCCGCTGGCGCTGCTGTCCGACATGGCCTCCGTGCTGTCCCACACGCTGGGGGCGGCCATCGCGATCCAGGTGTCGGCGGCGCCGGACTTGCCGCCGCTGCTCGCCGACCGGCGGCAGCTGGAAACGGTGCTCATCAACCTCGCCGCCAACGCCCGGGACGCCATGCCCGGCGGCGGTCGGCTCACCTTGTCGGCCACGCTGGACCGCGACCCGCAGGGGCTGAGCGTGGAGGTGCTGCCCGGTTCTTACATCCGTATCGAGGCGGCGGACACCGGCACCGGCATGGACGCGGACACGCTGGCCCGGGCGTCGGAGCCGTTCTTCACCACCAAGGACGTGGGCCGCGGCACCGGGCTGGGCCTCGCCATGGCGCGCGGCTTCGTGGAGCAATCGGGCGGAGGCCTGCGGATCGAAAGCGCGCCGGGCCGCGGCACGGCGGTGCGGCTGTGGCTGCCCTGCGCCCCGGACGCCGCGGCACCGCAGGCCAATGCGCTGCCGCGCCGCCGAGGCCGCGTGCTGCTGGTGGAGGACGACGCCCCCGTGCGCGCGACGCTGGCGGAGCAGCTGCAGGAGCTGGGCTTCCGCGTGCTGGGTGCGGCGGACGGGGCGGCGGCGCTCCAAACGCTGATGGGCGGCGCCGAGGTGGCGCTGCTGGTATCGGACCTCAACATGCCGGGGATGGATGGGGTGGCGCTGATCCGGGCGGCGCAGCGCGTGCGGCCGGGGCTGCCCGCGGTGCTGCTCACGGGCTATGCCGGCGGCGGCGCGTCCTTGACGGCCGCCGCGGGCACGTTCGACGGCCCGGTGTCGCTGGTCCGGAAGCCGGTGTCCGCGGCGCAGCTGGCCGACCGGATCGCAACCCTGGTGGAGCGGCGGGCCGGGCCGGGCCCGCAGCCAGATTGAGGGTGTAAAGCATTCCGACATTCGCGCTTAGGTTGCTGCATTCGCCCCGTGCAATAACAACGGTTTAAGGTCATGGCACGGATTTTGGATTATTGGCTACCGTGCGTTGCGGTGATCTGGCCGTGTCGGGTTGGGGCAGGAGGAGCGAACGATGCGCGTTCTCGTGGGGCTTACGGTGCTTTCCGCCCTGGGACTCGTCCCCGCCGCGGCGGAAGCCGCCTCCGTCACCTACACCAGCCAATTCTATCCCGACGGCAACAACATCGATCCCGGGCTGACCCCGCAAGCCTTCGCGCCGACCGACTGGGACGGCTCGACGCAGGGCGTGACGCTGCCGCAGTTCGACCCGGCTCTGGGCATGCTCACCGCCGTTGACCTGTCGCTCTTCGGCGACCTCCGTCCGTCGGGGACGCTGACGAACATGGGCGGCGACACGGTCATCATCCAACGCTATTCCGCGACGACGGACATCACCCTGCTGGCGCCGGGCACCCCGGCCGGGTGGACCCCGGGGGACCCCGGCGGATTGCTCACCGTGAGCCCGGTGCTGTTCGACATCACGGGGCCGCTCGCCCTGGCGCCCGGCGACTCCTATGCGTTCGGTGGAGACCCGTCGGTCACCACCTCCGACAGCAGCGGGGCCTCGGCCACCGATCTCTCGCCCTATGCCGGCACCGGCAGCCTGCAGTTCCCGCTGTTCACGACCACGGACCTGTCGTCCCCGCAACTCACCGGCGACGCTCCCGAGGTCACCTCGACAGCGACGGCGAGAGCGCAGGCGACGATCACCTACACCTACGACCCGGCCGCGACGAACGTGCCGGAGCCGGCGTCGGCGGCGCTGCTGGGGGCAGGCCTGCTGGGCCTCGGCTTGCTGCGGCAATGGGTTTGAACGCGGTGGCTGTTGCAAGCGCGCGT
>CAXTUO010000076.1:6036-9680 GCA_964247175.1 uncultured Acetobacteraceae bacterium
GGGCCGGACCCGGCGACCACGCCGCAAACCTACACGCAGACCGACTGGACCGGCGTCAACCAGAAGATCGCGGTGCCGAAGTTCGACACTTCGCTCGGCACCCTGACGGCGGCCACGCTGTCCTTGTATGCCGACGCCAACTCGACGGGTTCGGTGCAGAACACGGGGTCCGCGCCGGCCGGCATCAACAGCTACACCGCCAACCTGCGCGTGCGCCTGCTGGCCCCGAGCAGCAGCACTCCCGGCAACACGGCCACGCCATACCTGCTGGAGGCGCTGCCGCCGCTCGTCAGCATCAGCAACCAGTCCTTGGCGCCCGGCGCCTCCGTGCCTTTCAGCGTCACAGCCTCGAACGCCACCAGCAGCCCGCTCGACCTGTACAATTCCACTTACCTGACGTATTTCGAGGGCACCGGGAATGTGCTGCTCCCGGTTTACACCAACACGCGGACCCTGTCCGACACCGATGGCGGCAACCTGACCATCACCCAGAACACCGCGGCACGGGCAGAGGCGGTGGTGACCTACACCTACACCGCCGCCCCGCCGCCGGGTCCGGTCCCGGTGCCGGAGCCGGGGTCGATGGCCCTGCTCGGCGCGTCGCTCGCGGGGCTGGGCCTGGTACGTCCCCGGCGGTAGCCCGCGCGCTCCTTGCAACCCCGGCCGCCGGGGCAAGTTGAAGCGGCATGGAACACTGGTTTTGGCGGCGGGCCGGGATGCGGGCAGGGCTGGCGTTCGGCGCCGCGATGGGCGGAAGCCTCCATGCCGACAACCGGCGGATGGACCCCGCGATGTCGGCCCTCGTGCGCTTCGTGCGCCGCCAGCCGCCGAAGCCGCAGCCGATGGAGCGCACGCGGGCGGAGTACGCGGCGCTTCTGGCGCTCACCGGGCTGCGCGGCGACCCTGGCGCCGCCGCGGCGCCCCTCGACATCCCCGGCCTGCCGCCGGGGCGGGAGTACGGGCCGAAGGGACGCCCACCCGTGGGCACGCTGCTTTACCTGTTCGGCGGCGGCTTCATCATGGGCGGCCCTGTGCTGCGCGACGGCGTGTGCCGGCGGATCGCCGCGCGCACCGGGCTGCGCGTGGTGGCCGCCGGCTACCGCCTGGCGCCCGAGCACCCGTTCCCGGCGGCACATGACGACGCGCGCACGGCGCTGGACTGGGTGCGGACCCAGGGGTGGGCCGGGCCGCTGCTGGTGGGCGGCGACAGCGCCGGGGCGAACCTGGCGGCATCGCTTGCCCGGGACGGCGGCGTGGACGGGCAGGTGCTGATCTACCCGGTGGTGGACATGGAGGAAACCGACCCGGAGCACGGGGCCGGCGATTACCCGAGCCTTTCCACCTTCGCGGAAGGCTACCTGCTGACCGCCGATGCGATGCGGGCCATCGCGGTGGCGTTGTTCCCGCCCGGCACGGACCGCCGGGACCCGCGGCTGTCGCCGATCCGCGCGGACGTGTCGTGCGCCGCCCCGGCGCTGGTGACGGTGGCCGGCTTCGACCCGCTGCGCGACCAGGGCACGGCGTATGCGTCGGCGCTGCGCGCGGCCGGGGTGCCGGTGAGGCTGATCGAGGAGGACGCGCTGGTGCATGGCTACGCCGACTTCGCGGGCATGGTGCCGGAAGCGCGGCGCGCGGTGGACCGCCTGATCGCGGGCATCGGGGAAATGGTTTCCGCGCCCCCCGGCCATCACGGCTGAGGCGGCGTTGACCGCCGCGAAGCGGCGATCCCGCGGGTTGGCCTGGGCGCCGCGTTTACGTATGCGCCCCGGGACGCGGAGGCTGCCCGGCAAGGCAGGCACCTGTGATCTCCTCAGAGTAGAAATGGGGACGAGACGTGAACGGGTTGTTCAAGCAGGCTCCTGGAAGACCGGTCAAAACTCTGGTTCATTTCAAAGGATAAAGCTCATCCCTATGAAGCCTGGTGACAACGGCTAAAACGCGAACCTTGGCACAGTGCATAGTATTTGCCTGAGTGCCTTCGGCCCAAGGACCGGCGCTCCATCCAAAAGTGTCTGCGCTGAGCGGGGTCTGTTGTCGCCGATCCTGAAACCAGCGTATGCTTGCCCATGATGGACATCGGCCCGGGCCAGGCAGTTCAAGACGAAGTTGCCATGCTGCTGGCGCGATGCGCCCACGCGGACAAGGATGCGCTGCGCCAGCTTTACGTCTCGGAAGCCAGCCGGCTGCATGGGCTGGCGCTGCGCATCACTCGGGATGGCGCGATGGCCGCCGACGCGCTGCACGACACGTTCGAGCAGGTCTGGCGCAACGCCAGGCGGTTCGATCCGCGGCGCGGCGATGGCCGGGCGTGGTTGACCGCATTGCTGCGCTATCGGGCCATTGATGCCGCACGTTGGCGCGAGCGCTCACGCGACCTGCCCGACATCGCTGAAGTCGCGGACGATGCACCCAGCCCGTTCGATAACCTTGTCGCAGCGCGTGATGCCCACACTCTGACACGCTGCCTAGGGACCATGGATGAGCGCCGCCGCAGGCTGGTCGTGCTGGCATACCTGAACGGCCTGACCCATGCGCAGCTTGCGGATCGCGTTGGCGAACCGCTCGGCACGGTGAAATCTTCCATCCGTCGCGCGCTGATCGGATTGCGCTCCTGCATGGACGGCGGGTGATGAGCGCCCACGACCCAGGCCAGCCGCCCAAGGACCCCGACCTGTTGGCTGCTGAATACGTGGTCGGCCTGTTGACCTCTGAAGAAATGCACGAGGTCGAGGCCGAGGCGATCGTCAACCCCATCTTGGCCGCGAGCATCATGGGCTGGCAGGCGCGGCTGCATCCGATGACGGAGGCGGTGCCGCCCGTGCCGCCGCCGCCCGAGGTGTGGCAGCGGCTACAGGCGGCAATTGGGCCTGTTCGCGCGGCCAAGCCATTCTCGTCACGGCTCCGGCGGCGCTGGGGAAACGCCTCTGCTTGGCGCGGAGCGCTGATCGGGGCCGTTTGCACCGCGATCATCGGGGGAGTGATCCTTGGTCCCAAACGCTGGGCTTCCCCACCGCAGATTGCGGCGCTTCTGTCGCCTGACGATGCAGACCCTGCTTACAAGGTCGAGATGACCCCGGACGGCATCGCGACGGTTATCGCGATCAACCCCAACGCAGGCTCGGATCGCTCGCTCCAGCTATGGACGCTGGATGGCGCCACCCCGGTCAGCCTTGGCCTGCTTCCGCTGCGGGGGCAGTTTCAAGTCAACAGGAAGCTTGTGCCGGGCGCCAAGCTGCTGGTCAGCGAAGAACCCAAGGGCGGCTCGAAGACCGGCGGCCCGACCGGGCCTGTGGTCTATCAAGGGCGGCTGATCCGCGGGTGATTGCGGCAGCCCCGGGCCGGGTTGCCCGGCCGGCTTGGCGGGGTTCGGGCGATGGGGGGCCGCGCGCCGGGTGGCGCGGGAGTGCGGGCGTGCTACCGTTCTGACCGCGATGTTGCTCCAGCGTCCTCGCGGGCCACGCTGCCGGTTCGGCCTGCTCATGGCCGTGCTGGCGCTGCTCGGCCAGGCGCTTGGCCCGGCCGTGCCGCTCCAGGCCGCTGCGCGGGCCGCGGATTGGTTCGCGCCACCGTTCGGCGATGTGCCGATCTGCTACGCCGGCACGCCGGGCGGACCCGGCGGCGAAGCGCCCCCCGGGCACGCGCCC
>CAXTUO010000077.1:0-7402 GCA_964247175.1 uncultured Acetobacteraceae bacterium
CGGGCGCGCGGCTCCGCTCAGGCCCTTACCGTAAAAATTCGCGCGGATGCTGCCAATGGGCCCGGTTCCCGCTCGGCAAGCCCGGGCGCGATGGCCTGCAGCGCCTCGGCGCAGCGCGCGTGCAGGTGCTGGCGCCGGCTCAGCAGCAGCGTGCCGTACGCCGCTTCCTGCACCAGGGCGTGCTTGAACGCATAGGCCGTGCCCGCCGGGCGCTGATGCTCATGCACCAGCCCGGCGGCCACGAGCTGCTGCAATGCTTCATCAAGCGCCCCGGCGTCCTGCGGCGACAGCGCCGCCACGGCCGCGCGGGAGAACTCCCGCCCGATCACCGCGCCGACCTGCGCCAGCTCCTTGGCCGCGCCGAGGTGGTCGAGCCGGGCGAGCAGCGAGTCCTGCAGCGTCGTCGGGATCGCCAGCGGCGGCAGCGGCCCGGTCAGGGCATAGCCGTCCTCCGTCCGGCGCAGCAGACCCGATTCCAGCACGGCCTTGGTCAGCTCCTCGATGAACAGCGGCACCCCGTCGGTCTTGCCGACGATCTGCTCCAGCACCTCCCCCGGCAGGCGCGCCCCGCCCGTCACGCTTTCCACCAGCGCCGCCGACTGCCGTCGGCCGATCCGGTTCAGCACCAGCGCCGTCACCCCGGCGCGACCCGCCCAGCCATGCTGGAAGTCGGGCCGGCAGGTCAGCAGCACCATGCAGCGGGACGCCGGCGCACGCTCGATGCAAAGCTCCAGCAGCTCCCGCGTGGTCGGGTCGATCCAGTGGACATCCTCGACGAGCAACAGGATCGGCTCGCCCCCGCCCCCACCGCCGGTCAGCAGCTCGGCCAGCAGCCCGAGCAGCCGCTCCTTCTGCTGCTCCGGCGACGGAGCGGGCGCGGAAGGGGGTCCCTCTTGGGCGGGAAGCCCCAGCAGCGCCGCCAGCAGGGGCACGCCCGCGCGCACCGCCTCCGTCATGCCGGCAGCCCAGCGTTCCAGCTTGCCCCACCGCGCCTCCGCCGGGTCATCCGGGCCGATGGCGCAGGCGCGCTCAAGGTGGGCGGCCGCCGGCTGCAGCGCGCTGTTGCCGTGGAACGGCGAGCACTGGTAGCGCACCGTGCAATGCGACCCGGCCAGGACCTGCTCGCACAAGGCCTGGCTGATCCGCGACTTGCCGATGCCGGCCTCGCCGGACAGCAGCACCACCTGGCCGTCGCCCGCCCGCGCCAGTTCCCAGCGGTCGAGCAGCAGGGCGAGCTCCTGGTCGCGTCCGAGCAGCGCCGCGGCGCCCGCCGGGTGCGTCGCCTCGAACCGCGTCGCGGCCGCCCGCTTCGCCGAAACGCGCCAAACCTGCTCGGTGGCCGGCAAGCCCTTCAGCGTGCGCGGGCCGAGCGCCTCGAACTCGAACAGCCCGGCGATCAGCCGGTGCGTGCCGGACGCGACAACCACCGTGCCCGGCGCCGCGCAGGCCTGCAGCCGCGCCGCGAGCTGGACGGTCTGCCCGACCACGGGATGCTCGTTCACGCCCCCCCGCAGCACCCGGCCGCGCGTGACCACGAGGCCGCTGGCGATGCCGACCCGCACGGCGAGCGGCGTGCCGAGCGGCGTCGGCAGCCGCCGCACGGCCTCGGCAACCCCCAGCCCGGCCCAGGCGGCACGCTCCGCCGCGTCCTCGCTGGCCCGCGGGTAGCCGAAATAGGCCAATACGCCGTCCCCGAAGAAGTGCTCCACGAAGCCGTCGAACCGGACGATCTCGCCGGCGCACAGGTCCTGGTAGTCGCGCAGCAGCCGCTCCATCCGCTCCGGGTCCAGCGCCGCCGTGAGGGCCGTGGAGCCGACGAGGTCGCAGAACATGACGGTCAACTGCCGCCGCTCCGTCGGCGGCTCCGGCTCGGCTCCCGGGGCCGCGCTGCCCAGGGCCGCCGTCAGCTTGCGGCGGTGGCCCAGCGACAGGCCCAGCTCCTTGAGGTCGGCCTCCGACAGCAGGCGCAGCGCCGCGAGATCAACGTCGTTCGCGGCAAAGACCGGCCCGTACCGCTGCAAGCCGAGCGCCTCCAGCAGCAGGGCAAGCTCATCCATGGGCGTGGCGGACATCTGCAGGACGGGCGCAAGGACGCGGCATGGAGCCTCCAACTGGCTCTCTGTTCAAAACAGGTGAACATTACGCCGCAACGCCGGGTGCGCTGCGACGCAGGTCACATCATGCCAAGGTACGCCATCGCATAATGCACGTCGTCAAGGGAGGGCCACCGATGGGCGAAGCGCTGGAACACTGCCGTGCCATGCCGGGCGGGTCGGCGCCCGCGGTTCAGCCCGGGCCGCCATCGAAGCGGTCCTGGGCGCGCGACGCCAGCCGGGACGGGCTGCGCAACCGGATCGAGGCCGCCTTGCTGACCGGCCTGCGCCCGGCCTGGCAGTTCGTGAACCGCCGTCCGGCGCTCGCCCGGCTGTGCAACCGGGTGATCGTGAACCGGTCGGTGCTGAAGGTTCCGGCCCGGCCGCTCGCGCTGAGCACGGAAGCGCCCTACACCTCCTGGCCGTCGCTCACCGACCGCACCTGGTTCGGTCGCTACTTGCCGCCGCGCGCCGGGGCCGACCTGCCGCCGCTCGACGATGTCATGACCCTGTTCCAGCCCGGTCCAACCGGCCCGCGCGTGTCGCAACGGTCCACCCTGCTGTTCCCATGCTTCGCGCAGTGGTTCACCGACGGCTTCATGATGACGGACGACGCCGACCGGCGCCGCACCACGACCAACCACCAGATCGACCTCAGCCAGCTTTACGGGCTGCACCCGGAGTTGACGGAGGTCCTGCGCCGACGCTCCGAGCAGCCGGGGCAGAAGGGCCGGCTGAAATCCGAGATGGCCGGCGGCGAGGAATGGGCGCCCCGGCTGTTTGACGCGGCCGGGCGACGAAACCCGGAGTTCGCGGTCCTGCCGACGCCGCTCCGCCTGCCGGACGGCTGGCCGGCGGAGTAGCGGGCCAGGCTGTTCGCATTCGGCGGCGACCGCGCCAACACCACCCCGTTCACCGCGGCGCTCAACACGCTGTTCCTGCGGGAGCACAACCGGCTGTGCGGCGTGCTGGAACGGGCTTGGCCCGATTGGGACGACGCGCGGGTGTTCGAAACGGCGCGCAACGTCAACATCGTCCAGCTCATCAAGATCGTGGTCGAGGAGTACATCAACCACATCTCGCCGTATTGGTTCAACCTGCTGGCCGACCCCACGCCCTGCTGGGAGGCGCGCTGGAACCGGCAGAACTGGATTCCCGTCGAGTTCAACCTGCTTTACCGCTGGCACAGCCTGGTGCCGGAGCGCGTGTCATGGGCCGGGCGGCTCCGCCCGATCGCGGACATGCGGCTCGACAACGGGCCGCTGCTGCAAGGGGGCCTGGGCGCCGCCTTCACCGAGGCAAGCCGCACGAAGGCCTGGCAGATCGGCCTGTTCAACACGGCCGGCTTCCTGCTCCCGGCGGAGCGGGCCAGCATCGCGCAGGGCCGCGACAACCAGCTTGCCGGCTACAACGATTACCGTGCGGCCATGGGCTATCCCCGCGTCACCCGGTTCGAGCAGATCAGCGGCGACCCGCGCGTGGTGGACGGTTTGCGCCGGGTGTATGGCGACGTGGACCGCATCGAGTTCTTCGTCGGCCTGTTCGCCGAGGACCTGTTGCCCAGGGCCGCCGTGCCCGGCCTGATCGGCCGCATGGTGGCGGCCGACGCGTTCTCCCACGCGCTGACCAACCCGTTGCTGGCGCCCGCGGTGTTCAACGAGGACACGTTCTCCCCGCAGGGCATGCAGAGCATCCGCGAAACGTCCAGGCTGCAGCACTTGCTGGACCGGAACGCGCCGGGTTCGGGCCGGGCGTCCATGGAGCAGGACGGGGCGCCGCCCGCGTAGGGATGGTCTGCCTCACGCCAGCACGGCAAGCCCGAAATACGCCTGCTCCAGCCGTTTCCCGAGCGCCGGGTCGCCGGTGGGCGCTTCGAGCGCGATGCGGCCCTGGGCCAGCGCGTAAACCCGGTCGGCCACCGCCAGCGCCTTTTCGATCAACTGCTCCACCAGCAGGACGGAGGTGCCGCGTTCGCGCAACTGGCTGACCACGGACAAGACGCGGTCCACCAGCACCGGGGACAGCCCCGCGGACGGCTCGTCCAGCATCAGCAGGCGGGGACGCCGCACCAGGCCCTGCGCCACCGCCAGCATCTGCTGCTGCCCGCCGCTCAGCGCGCCGCCGAGCTGGTGCCGCTTTTCGGCGATCTCGGGGAAGAAGGCGAACGCTTCCTCCACCCGCGCCGCCCGCTCGCCCCGCGCGATGTCATACCCGGCCAGCATGAGGTTGTCGGAAACGGTGCTTTGGGTGAACACCCGGTGGCCCTCGATGACATGGACCAGCCCGGCCTGCGCCGCCCCCCGCGGCCCGACGCCGCGCAGGCTGCGCCCGGCGAAGCGGACCTCTCCCACGCTCCACGGCAGCAGCCCGGACACCGCCCGCAGCAAGGTGGTCTTGCCGGCCCCGTTCGGACCCAGCAGCGCCACGACCTCGCCCGGCAGCACCTGCAGGTCCACGCCATGCAGGACGGAAATCTTGCCGTAGCCCGCTTGGAGGCCAGCCACCGCCAGCAGCGGCCCAACCCGCGGTTCAGGCGCCGAGATAGGCACTGACCACCTCCTTGTGGGCGCGGATCTCGGCCGGCGTGCCGCGGGCCAGGACCCGGCCCAGGTTCAGCACCGTGACCTCGTCGCAGATTTCGAAGATGAGGTCCGCATGGTGCTCGACCAGCAGCACGCCCACGCCGCGCCGGCTGATCGCCTTGATCAGCGCGCCCAGCCGATAGATCTCGTCGGGCGACAAGCCGGCGGCGGGCTCGTCCAGCAGCAGGAACGCCGGGCGCAGCACCAGGGCGCGGGCGATCTCGACGAAACGCAGCTCGCTGTGCTGCAGCCGGTCCGCCCGGATGTCGGCCAGCGCCGCAAGCCCGGCCGCATCGAGCGCCAGCCGGGCCGTCGCCTCGATCCGCCGTTCGTCCCGGGCCTGGCGCGGCAGGGACAGCAGCGCCTCGGCGAAGCTTGCCCGCCCGAGGATGGTGCCGCCGACCATGGTGTTCTGCAGCACCGTCGCCTCGCCGATAATCCGCGGGGTCTGGAACGTGCGGGCGATGCCAAAGCCGGCGCGGGTGGACGGCGTCCGGCTCGGGAGGTGGTCCGCGCCCACGGCCAGGGTGCCGGCCTGCGGGGCGTAGTAGCCGGAGATGACGTTGAGCGTCGTCGTCTTGCCGCTGCCGTTCGGGCCGATCAGCCCGTGCACCTGGCCGGGGCAAACGTCGAGGTCCAGCCCGTCGATGGCCCGCACGCCGCCGAAGCTGAGCACGACGCCGCGCAGTTGCAGCGCCGGCGCCGCCGGGTCCCGGTCCATCAGCGCGTTCAGCGCGCCGAGATGCGGCAGGATCGCCCGGTCGGACGGCAACGCGCGCCGGCTGCGAAAATCCAGCAGCGCCGCGATCCCGCCGGGCATGGCGAGCACGATCACCAGCAGCAAGACCGCGTAAAGAAAGGTGGACCACGCGGCGAGCGGGGCGGCGATCTCCGGCAACAGGGTGAGGATGACCGTGCCCAGCAGCGGCCCCAGGATGGAGCCGCGCCCGCCGATCAGCACGGCGATGAAGAACAGCAGCGAGAGGTCGAAGGTGAAGGCGTCCGGCGTGATGTAGGTTTGCAGGCTGGCGAACAGCCCGCCCGCCAGCCCGGCCACGGCGCCGGCGAACAGGAACACGCTCACCAGCAGCGCCGGCTTGGAGATGCCGGACGCTTCCGCCGCAACCTCCGCCTCGCGCGTGGCGATCAGGGCGCGGCCAAAGCGGCTGCGGGCGATGTTGGCGGTCATCCAGGTGCAGGCGGCGGCGATGCCCAGGCAAAGGCAGTACAGGCCCCAGGCGGTGTCGAACGGCGCCGGCATGGACGGCCCGGCGACGCCGACCCCGCCGCCGGTGACGCTTTGCCAGCCGAGCGCCACCTGGGTGACGATGGTGGCGAAGCCCAGCGTGGTCATGGCGAAGTAGAAGGTCCGCAGGCGCAGCGCCGGCAGGCCCACGACCACGCCGCACACGGCGCCCATGGCCGTGCCCCCGGCCAGCGCCGCGGCGACCGGCATCGTCGGCAGCATGGTGCCCGCCGCCAGCACGCTGGCCGTGTAGGCGCCCAACGCGAACAGCGCGACGTAGCCGATGGCGAGCTGCCCGGCGAAGCCGACGATCAGGTTCAGCCCGGCGACCAGGATCCAGTAGATCGCCGCCCGGGTCGCGATCAAGGCGTAGTAGTCGTTGCCCGTCAGCGGCAGCACGGCCGCCAGCGCCAGCAAAGCCAGGAACGCAAGCAGGGTCGGACGATCTCGCCGCTTCGTGCCGCGGGCCGGCACGGCACGGCTCCCTGCCTCCATGGTCCCGGCGGCGGACAAAGGAACGGGGTCCATCACACCCGCCGCGCCGTTGCGGTCCCGAACAGCCCCTGGGGTGCGGCCAGCAGCACGGCGATGAACAGCACGAACACCGCGACCGACGCGAAAATCCCGCCAAAGGTGAAGTTGGCCGCCTGCTGGAACAGCCCGAGCGCCAGCCCGCCGATCACCGCGCCGCGGTTGTTGCCGAGGCCGCCCAGCGCCACGGGGATGAAGCCGTAGAAGTTCAGCAAAGGGCCGTTGGCGAAGAAGGCAAGCAGCAACTGGCCGCCCGAGAACCCCGCCAGCGCCCCGATCGCCCCGGCCATGGCGTAGCTCGCCACCCGCAGGTTCCGCTCCGGCAGCCCCAGCGCCTTTGCTGCGAAATTGTCCTCGGCCACCGCGAGGAAGGCCCGGCCGACCAGGGTGCGGCGGTACAAGTACTCCAGCCCACCCACCGTCACCGCGCAGGCGATCACCGGCAGCCAGTACTTCTCATCCCATACGCCGGTGCCCATCGGAGCCAAGGACGGGAACGGCCGCGGCTCCGTGCTCCATTCGATGGCCGTGACCTGCTGGATCACCAGCGCCAGCGCCAGCGTGGTCAGGACGTAAAGATGCTGGTCGAGGCTTTTCAGCACCGGGCGCACCGCGACGAACTCCGTCGCCACGCCCACCAGCGCGCAGGCGCCCAACGTCAGCGGCAGGCCGACGAGGACCGGCAGCCCCCAGCGCAGCATGAACAACGACCCGAGCACGCCGCCCAGCATCCCCAGCATCCCCGCGGTGAAGCTCATCACGCGCGAGGTCGCGAACATCGTGTTGTAGGTGATGCCGATCAGCGCGTACACGGCGCCCATGGCCAGGCCGGACGCGACGATGGACGCCAGCATGTCAGCCATACCCCGGCGCCAGCGCGAAGGAGCCGGACTTCGCCGTGTTGGCGGCCGACATCACCACGGCGTCCTCCGGGTAGCCGTTGTGCTGCT
>CAXTUO010000077.1:7502-9677 GCA_964247175.1 uncultured Acetobacteraceae bacterium
GCCGTGTTGGCGGCCGACATCACCACGGCGTCCTCCGGGTAGCCGTTGTGCTGCTTCTTCGTGAAGCGGTAGTCCCCGAAATACCCGGGATACGGGTTGAGCACGTTCCAATACCCGATGATGCCGGCGCTGGACGTGTCGCCGGTGGCCTCCACGGCCTTCGCGATCAGGTTGACGGCATCGGTGCCGCACGCCACCCACCACAGCAGCGAGTCCGACAGGTTGACCTTGCCGGCCAGCCTGTCCACCAGCTCCTGGCTGCGCGGCGGCAAGGCGCCGGACGCGTCGTAGCTGCAGGTCCGGTAGCCCACCGCATAAACCTTGTCCCAGTTCGCCGGCTTCGCGATCAGCCCGGCGATGTCGCCGGACGCCAGCGCCGGATGCCCGGTGAACGGCACGTCCCACCCCATGGCCCCCCGCGTGTTGAGCAGGCGGGCGATCATGCCGGTGGACACGGTCCAAACCACGACCGCCTCCGCCCCGGCGTTGCGGGCGCGCAGCATGTCGGGCGTCATGTCCGGCTGGTTGGCGTCGATGTTGGCCACGACGACCGCCTCCGCCCCGGCCTTCTTGAACCCGGCCGCGCAGGCGTTGGCGGCGGTCACGCCGTAGCCGGTGGTGTCGCCGAACACCGCGACCTTCTTGGCCTTGAGGACGTTGAGGCAGTAGTTGCGCGCGGCCTCGTCCCATTGCCCGTTGGAAGGGGCGATGCGGAAGGCGTTGGGGAACTTCACGGGGTCGATCAGGGTATCGACCACGCAAGGGTGGATGTTGGGCATCTTGGCGCGCGCCATGATCGCCGTGACCGCGAGCGACTCGCCGGAGTTGGTCGGTCCCCAGATCGCATGGACCTTCTGCTGGCTGATCATCTCCTGCGTCGCGTTCACGCACTTGGTCGGGTCGCCCTGGGTGTCCCGCGTGACCACCTCAATCATCCGCCCTTTGACGCCGCCGGCCGCGTTGATGGCGCCCGCCGCGAACTCCACCCCGCGGTTGAAGCCGATCCCGGGCGCCGAGCCGGCCCCGGTCAGCGTCGTGAGCCAGCCGATCCGGATCGGCTCGTTGGCGGCGACCGCCGGGCGGGGCAGCCCTGCGGCCGACGTTCCAATCACGGCGGCGCTGCCGGCGAGGACCCCGCGGCGAGAAACGTTCATTGGACTGCTCCCTCAAGACTGGTCGCCCGGATTGGTCCCGGGTCGTTCGGCATTCCTAGCGCGACAGGTGCGCGATGTAATCCCTGTTGAAGGTGAACCCCCAGCCCGGCCGCTCCGGCACGACGGCGCTGCCGTCCCGGAACTCAAGCGCCTCGTTGTACAGGCGCGAGAACCAGGGCATGTATTCCAGGAACGTCGCGTTGCTGAGCGCGCCCAGCACCTGCACGCTGGTTTCCGGGAACAGGTGGCTGGACACGGCGATGTCGTGGCTTTCGGCCATGTGGCCCACCCGCATGAACTCGCTGACCCCGCCCACGCGCTGCAAATCCGGCATCAGGATATCCGCGGAGCGAAGCTCCAGCATGCGGCGGAAGCCGTAGCGGGTGTATTCCGTTTCGCCGCTGGCGATGGGGGTGTCCAGCGCGGCGGCGACCCGGGCGAGGCCGTCCAGGTCCCAGGCGGGCAGCGGCTCCTCGAACCAGGTGAGGTCGAACGGCTCCAACCGGCGTCCGAGCCGGATCGCTTGCGCTTCCGTCAGGCCCTGGTTGGCGTCGGCCATCAACTTGATTCCGGGGCCGATGGCGTCCCGCACGGCCTTCACGCGGGCGATGTCCTCCGCCGGGTCAGGCAAGCCGAGCCGCATCTTCACCGCGCGGAAGCCCTCCGCCACGAAGCCCTGCGCCTCCTCCACCAGCTCGTCCACCGAGCGGGACAGCCACAGGCCGCCGCTGTGATAGGCCGGCACCCGGTCCTGCGCGCCGCCCAGCAGGCGATACAGCGGCAGTCCGGCCGCCTTGCCCAGGACGTCCCACAGCGCCCCGTCAATCGCGGAGATGCCGGCGACCGGCACGCCCTTGTGGCCCAGGAAGTTGATGTCCTTCCACGCCCGCGCCCAGAACCCGGCGATGTGCCCGGCATCCCGCCCGACCGCCACGTCGGCCAGCTCGTCCACCATCTGGCGCAGCACGGCCGTGCGCCGGTCGTTCAAGGTGAAGATCAGGTTCTCGCCGGTGATCCCGCC
>CAXTUO010000078.1:0-9614 GCA_964247175.1 uncultured Acetobacteraceae bacterium
TCAGCCGCCGGGTACAAGCCCAATCTCACAGGTGGCAACTGCTACATGATACCGGGAAACCGGCATCATCCATGGCAGCATCAGCTGCCGGGTACAAGCCTAATCTCGCCGGTGGCAACAGCTACATAAGGCCGCACCGAACAATGTCGCGATCTGACGCGACTGCCAGTCCTTGACGTGGCAGCGCGCCCCGCAGATCGAGCACTCTGGCCGCAGCGCCGCGTGATCGCGCGCCTGCACGGCGACGACCGCCTGCTGGACACGGGACAGCAGCAGCTTGGCCTCGGACAGCGTCAATCCCAGGTTGGCGATGTCGCACAAGTCGCGGGGGCGGTCGAGTGCCAGGACGTCAATGCCGCGCCCGCGAGTTTCAAACCTGTCAGCGCCCGTCTCGACCAGCTGCAGCACCAACCCCATCCACACTCTCCCAGCCGGCCTCGGCGTGGCAGGTCATACCGTTCCCGTCTCCATCCCCCAAACTCTGGACGGTCCCCACAGGGTGGCGCAGAGCGCCGCGAACAGGATCAACGCCAGCCCATGGGTGATCCGGCCGGTGACGCGCGGATCGTCGATCCCGGCGAAAAGCTTGCAAGCGGAAGGAACCATGGCGCACACCCCTGATGAGGCGCCAACAACGTCGCCCGGCTATGACGGATCCAGCACCACGCCACGCCGCGCAAGCAGACCGTAGCGACAGAATTTTTGGTGCGAAAGCCCTGCCAGCACCGCCACCTCCGCGAAAGCCCTGTGTGCGTTGCCCATCGGTGCCCCCTTCCGGTCGCGGCATGCCCGTGCATGCCTACCATGCAGGATTGGATACTATATCCGACATCATCAAGCGTGAACCGACGCTACGTCAAGGCGGCGAGAGCCGCTGACATCCGCGCCAACGCCTCTTCCAGCGTTGCCATCGACGTCGCGGCCGACAGCCGTAGGTACGGCGAAGAGCCGTAGGCGGCGCCCTGGACAACCGCGACCCGCGCGGCGGAAAGCAGGTAGGCTGCAAGGTCGCCATCGGACGCGACCGTTTCACCGTCGGGCCTTTGACGGCCCAGGAACGCCGAGCAGTTCGGATACAGGTAGAACGCCCCATCCGGCCGCTCGCAGGTAAAGCCTGGGATGCCGCGGAGCAGCTCAAGCGCGCGGTCCCGCCGCAGCTGGAACTCGGCCGCGCGCACAGGGATGAAGTCCTGCGGCCCGTCGAGCGCGGCGACCGTTGCCGCCTGCGAGATCGAGCACGGGTTGGAAGTGCTCTGGCTTTGCAGCATCGCCATGGCCGCGACCAAGTCGCGCGGCCCGCCCGCGTAGCCGATGCGCCATCCGGTCATGGCGTAGGCCTTGGACACGCCATTGACGGTCAACGTCCGTTCCTTCAGCGCCGGCTCCACCTGCGCGATGGTGCTGAAACGGTGCCCGTCGAACAGGATGTGCTCGTAGATGTCGTCCGTCAGGACGTAAACGTGCGGGTGCGCCAGCAGCACTCGCGCCAGCCCGGCCAGTTCCGCCGCACTGTAGAAGGCGCCGGTCGGGTTCGACGGCGAGTTCAGGACCAGCCACCTCGTCCGCGGCGTGATCGCGGCTTCCAGTGCCGCCGGGCTCAGCTTGAAGCCGTCCTGCTCCGCGCAGGGAACGACGACCGGCACGCCTTCTCCCAGCAGCACGATGTCGGTGTAGGACACCCAGTACGGCGCCGGCACGATCACCTCGTCGCTCGGCGCGAGCGTCGCTAGCAGCGCGTTGTAGATCACCTGCTTGGCGCCGGCGGCGACCGTGATCTCGGCAGGCTCGTAGTGGAGGCCGTTCTCGCGCGCGAACTTGCGGGCGATCGCTGCCTTCACGGCCGCCGTCCCGTCGGCCGCGGTGTAGCGGGTATCGCCCCGCTGCATGGCTTCTTTCGCCGCCTCGACGACGTGCGGCGGGGTAGGGAAGTCGGGCTCGCCCAAGCCCAGGTTGATCACGTCGATGCCGGCAGCCCGCATCTCGCCCGCGCGCGCGCTGATCGCCATGCTGGGGCTGGGCTTGATGACGTCGAGCCGGGGAGCAATACGTGTCATGGGAACTCCGCTGCCGGCGAGGCCCGGCGGAGGCTTCAGGGTTTCGGGAAGGCGTCGAGCACGCGAAAGAACGCCGCGACGTCCTCCGCCAGCAAGAGGGGCTGCTCCAGCGCGGCGAAGTGGCCGCCTTTAGGCATGTCGCGCCACCGGACCAGGTTGTAGGCCCGGGCCACGTGGGACTGCGCGGGCAGTGGCGCTTCCCCGGGAAACCGGGCCACGGCGCAGGGGGGCAAAGCCCTTTGGTCCTGGGCGAAGTGCAGCGGCCGGCGCCGGGTTTCCCAGTATAGCCGCATGGAGGACCCGATCGTCTGCGTGAACCAGTAGATGCAGGCAGTCGTGAGCACCTCGTCTACCGACACCGCCGCCCCGATCCCGCCGTCGCTCCACGCCTGGAACTTCTCTGCCAGCCAAGCCAGCAGGCCCATTGGGGAGTCGTTCAGCGCATAGGCAAGAGTTTGCGGCTTCGTGCCCTGCACGTGTCCGTAGCCGCCTTCCCGGTCCGCCCATGTTGCACGGCGAGACAGCGCCGCTCGCTCCTCCTCGGTCAGCTCGCTTGGTTCATGGGCCGTCGAGAACGAACCGGGGATGAAGTTGAGGTGGATGCCCGCAATCCGGTCCGGATGCGCTAAGGCCAGCGCCGTGGTGACGCTCGCACCCCAGTCGCCGCCTTGCGCCCCATACCGGTCGTATCCGAGCGCCGTCATCAGCGACGCCCACAATTCGGCGATGGCGAAGGCGCTGGCGCCCGTGCGATCCGGACGGGACGAGAACCCGTAGCCTGGCAGCGACGGCACCACCACGTCGAACGCACAATCGGGATCGAGGCCGTGCCGACCTGGATCGGTCAGAAGCGGGATGATCTTGGTGAACTCGGCGAAGCTGCCGGGCCACCCGTGCGTGAGCAGGAGCGGCAGGCCGCGCCCGTTCGCGGCGCGCACGTGGACGAAGTGGAGCTGCTGCCCGCCCTCGAATTCGACCCGGAACTGCGGCAGCGCATTCAGCGCGGCTTCCTGGACGCGCCAATCGAAGCCGTCGAGCCAACGGCGCACGAGGCCGCGGAGCGCCGAAACGTCCATGCCCTGCTCCCAGCCGACGTCCGCAGGCTGGTCCGGCAGCCTGGCCTGCTCCAGGCGTTGCCGGAGCGACGATAGCGCCTCGTCCGGCACCGCGATCCGGAACGGGTGGATCGTCGCCGCCGGAGCACCGCGCGCGGTCATTTCATTCCCAGGCGATCGAGGGTCGGCTGGAGGCCGAGGATCTCGACCGTAGTTTCACCGGCCAGGATGCGCTTGCGGATCATCGCCTCCTTGCGCTCGCGTTCCACCGATGCAGCCACCACCGCGTCCAGCTCGTCCGCCGCGATGACGACCAGGCCGTCGGCGTCGCCCACCACCACGTCACCTGGCCGTATGCACTGGCCGCCGCATAGGATGGGCTGGTTCACGGTGCCGGGCTGGTTCTTGAGGGTGCCGTAGATCGACAGCCCTCGGGCAAACACCGGGAAGCCCGTCTCGATGATGCTGGCGCTGTCGCGCACGGCGCCGTCGATCACCAGCCCGGCGATCCCAGCCTGCTGCGCAGCAAGCGTAAGAATGTCCCCCCACGGTCCGGCGGTGGTGAATCCCTTGCTGTCGACCACGAGCACGTCGCCTGGCCGCGCCTTGGTGACCGCGAGGTGGAGTACGAGGTTGTCGGACGGGCGGCAATCCACCGTCAACGCCTGGCCCACGAGGCGGCTGCCGCGGTCGAGCGGCTTGAGCGCCGGGTCGAGTGCCCCTTTCTGCCCCTGCGCCTCGTGGATTGTGGCCGAGCCGAGCCTCGCCAGGATCTGGACCTCCTGTGGAGTTAGCAGGCGGTCGTGTGTTCTGCTCATGCCGCCCTCCTCCAGCCCTGCCTGTCTCATCCTTCGACTGGCACGGTATAGTTGAGGATGAGCCTGCCGCCGTCGGGGTAGATCGTCTGGCCGATGATGTAGGACGCGTCGTCGCTTGCCAGGAAGGAGGCGACGGCGGCCACCTCCGACGGCTCGCCGCAGCGCCCGATGGGCGTGCGCGACAGGATGGTGCGGCGCTGCTCCTCGCTCGCCATGACCGATCCGCGGACCATGTCGGTCAGGATCGTCCCGGGGCCGATCGCGTTCACGCGGATGCCGTGCGGCGCCAGCGCCACGGCCATGACCTTGGTCAATTGCATGATCCCGCCCTTCGACACGGCGTACGCGACCGAATCGGGGATCGCGAGGATGGCGTTGATGGAAGACATATTGATGATCGTTCCGCCGCCGCCTTGCCGGATCATAGCCCGCGCCGCGGCCTGGCCGAGCAGGAACGGTGATTTCAGGTTGACGCGCTGCACGCGGTCAAACGCCTCCTCGGGGAAGTCGACGAACTCGGCGAGGTGGATCACCCCGGCGTTGTTCACGAGCACGTCGACGCAGCCGAACGCCTCGACGGCCTTGGACACGAGGCCTTCAGCCAGGTCCTTCAAGCCGTCGGCGGCCCCGAGATCCCCGGCCCACCAAGTCGCATGCTGTCCGAGCGCTCCCGCGCGCTCCCGCACCTTGCCCTCCTGCACGTCGGCCAGGACGACGCGTGCGCCTTCGGCGACGAACCGTTCGGCACAGGCAGCCCCTAATCCCTGGGCCGCACCCGTGACCACAACCACCTTGCCGTCGTGCTTGCCGGGCATCGGTTCCCTCCGTGATTGCCTCCGTCACAAAAAGGGATAATGTATCCAAATTTTTTCGGCAAGAGGGCAGTAGGTGCCCGTTTCTGGCTCGTTATCCTGGAGGCTGCCTATGCAACCCGACCACAAGCCCGTCCGAGCTGGCCCGGCGCCCCGGCGCGGCGTCCTGCGCGGCGCCATGATGGCCGCCGCGATCCTGTGCTGCAGCCATGCGACGGTCTCTCAGCAGCAAAATGGAGCGCGCCCCGCCGTGGTCCCGCTGCGCCTTGCGGTTCTCAGCGACTTCTCCGGGCCTTACGCCGACGTCGCCGGCGGCGGCAGCGTCACGGCGGTCGAGCTCGCGATCCAGGACTTTGGCGGTCGGGTGCTTGACCGTCCGATCGAGTTGATCAAGGCCGACCACCAGAACAAGCCCGACGTCGCGCTCGGTATCGCGCGCGACTGGTTCGACAACCGGGGCGTGGCCGCCATCTTCGACCTGACCA
Organism: uncultured Acetobacteraceae bacterium; assembly: GCA_964247175.1. GTDB lineage: Bacteria > Pseudomonadota > Alphaproteobacteria > Acetobacterales > Acetobacteraceae > CAHJXG01. The sequence goes on from CAXTUO010000078.1 coordinate 5,225, forward strand.
ACTCCACGGTCGCCCTGGCCGTCGCCAACCTGGCCCGGGAAAAGGACCGGATCGCCATGATCTCGGGCTCGGGCAGCACGCGCTTGTCAACCGACGCCTGTACGCCCAACTCGGTGCAATACGTTTACGATTCCAATTCGACTGCGAACGTGATCGGCAAGACGATCCTCGCGCAAGGCGGCAAGAACTGGTTTTTCGTCACGGTCGACCTTGCGTTCGGCCAAAGCCAGCAGGACGCCACGGCGAAAGTGGTCACAGCAAACGGCGGCGCCGTGCTTGGGGCCGTCAAGCACCCGCTTGGCGCCGGCGATTTCTCGGCGTACATGCTCCAGGCCCAGGCTTCGGGCGCCGATGTCGTAGCGCTCGCCAATGCCGGGGCCGACATGGTGAACGCGGTCAAGACGGCGAACGAGTTTGGCACCTCCCGCCGCCAGCGCGTCATTGCCCTTGTCGCGACGATCGCCGACATTCATAGCCTCGGGCTCGAAGTCGCCCAAAACACGTACACGGCCGAGGCATTCTACTGGAATGCCGACGAGCGGACGCGCGCGTGGGCGCAACGCTTCTTCGACCGGACGCACAGGATGCCGACCATGTACCAGGCGGGCATGTACTCGGCCACGCTGACTTACCTCAAGGCGGTCGCGGCGACCGGGACGGACGCGGCCCAGCCGGTGATGGCCGCGATGAAGGTAACACCCATCGACGACGTCTTCTCACGGGGCGGGCGCATCCGACCGGATGGCCTACACGTCCACGACATGTATCTCCTGCAGGCGAAGAGCCCGGCCGCCTCGCAAGGGGATTGGGACGACATGAGGGTCGTCTCGAAAGTTCCGGCCGAGCAGGCCTTCGGACCCATGGTTCCCGGTGCGTGCCCTTACGTGAAGTGAGAAACTTTTTATGATCTGCGGAGGTTTGCGATGACCATCGACGCCGGCCCCGTCTTCGAGATGGCCCGCATCCAGTTCGGGATCATCGCCGACCACTTCGGCATCCCCGAGGACGAGCGCGCCCGGCTGCTCTACCCGAAGCGGGCCATCGCGGTTTCCGTGCCGGTCCACATGGACGACGGGCGGACGGAGGTGTTCCAGGGCTACCGGGTGCAGCACCACTTGACGCTCGGGCCGACCAAGGGCGGCACCCGCTTCGCCGGCAACCTTGACATGGGCGAGGTGGCGGCGCTCGCGATCTGGATAAGCTGGAAATGCGCGCTGATCGGCCTGCCCTACGGCGGTGCCAAGGGCGGCGTGGCCTGTGACCCACCTGCCCTGTCACGGCGCGAGCTGGAAGCGGTGTCGCGCCGCTACATGCAGGAGATGATCCCGTTCGTCAGCCCGCAGACCGACGTGATGGCGCCTGACGTGGGCACCAACGAGCAGGTCATGGCCTGGTTCATGGACACGTATTCCATGCACCAAGGCCACTCGGTCAACGGGATCGTCACCGGCAAGCCCGTGGCGCTCGGCGGCACGCTGGGCCGGCGGGAGACGACAAGACGCGGCGTGGCCTACCTGGCCAGCCGCGCTTGCGACGCGATCGGCCTCAAGCCCCAGTACTGCACCGCCGTCGTGCAGGGCTTCGGCAACGTTGGCAGCGTCGCCGCCTATAACACGCCGGACCCGGCCAAGCAGGCGCAGGTCGAAAACTTCAAGCGCATCTATGAGGACGCGATGCGGCTCGCCTCCGGGCAGGGGCCGCCGGCGGAGGAGCATAAGGCGCGCGGGGTCGTCGCGGGCTGTGAGGACACGCTGGCCGAGATGGCGCTGATCGAGGCTGCCGAGCGCGACGGGGCGCAGGTAGCTGAGCTACACTATGCCGAGGCTGTCCGGCATCCGGGCAGACGGGGGAAGCGGCGATGAGGGCCAGGGTGAACCAGAGCAGCCCACGCACCGACCCGGAGCCGCCGGCCAGCCTGCGCTCCTTCGATGAGGCACGTCGCTTGCGAAGTGTGGCCGCGGTGCGGGCGGCGGTCGAGGTCCTTGCGGCAGAGGGCCGGCGCGTAACCCTGGCCGCCATTGAGCAGGTTCCGCGCGGCTTACTCGAAGGCGCGGTTACGGCCAAGACGGTGCTGCGCAACCCCGAGTGCCGGGCGTTCTACGTCGCAGCAACTGGTAGGCTAGGCGCTGTGCGCAGCACCCGCTCGGGTGCACGCGCGCTGCATGCCGAATTGGCTGCGGCGGCCAATGTGGACGACGGCGCGGCGCGTGCGGCGGTTGGATCGGCGCAGCAAGCGGGAACTGGCGGCTATGGTCATCCGGCTCGAGCGCGAGGTCGAGGCGCTGCACCGCCACAACTCCAACCTGCGGGAGTGCTTGCTCCGGAACGGGTTCGGGTGCAGCGGACCGGTGAAGACGGAGCCGGCGACGGCAGGACCCCCGACATAGTGCTCGTAAGGGTTGGGCTGCATTCTGGCCATCAACTGCAGCCGGCATAGGGGAGCGCCGGGCAGGGTAGGAGACGGCGGTAGACGCAACCGCGACTGGATGTCCGCCCAACACAGCGGCGCTGGAGCGGAGAATGTCATGTTGCCGGAGGCTGGTCAGGCTGCTGGCTGTTCAAGTCGGCTCATAGCACTATGGAGCGCACGATGCGCGAGCAGGGAGGAAACCGGACAGTGCGTTCCAAGCGGATCATATCGGTCGTCGGCTGCCATGCGGAGGGCGAGGTCGGGGATGTCATCATCGGCGGCGTCTTGCCACCAACCGGCGCCACCATGTTCGAGAAGATGCGGACCATGGAGCGCGACCATGACCACGTCCGCCGCCTGCTGCTGTGCGAGCCGCGCGGCAGCGTGTGCCGGCACGTCAACCTCCTGGTCCCCGCGGTGCAGCCTGGCTGCGACGCCGGGGTTATCATCATGGAGCCGACCGAATACGTCGCGATGTCAGGCTCCAACCTGATCTGCACCGTCACGGTGCTGCTGGAAGCCGGCCTGGTGGCGATGACGGAGCCGGAAACGATTGTCTCGATCGATACCCCGGCCGGCCCGGTGCGCGCCCGTGCCGAGTGCCGGGACGGGCGCTGCCGGGCCGTGGAGTTCGAGAACGTGCCCGCCTTCGTGGACCGGCTCGATGCGCCGCTGGAGGTGGCGGGATACGGCACGATCAGCGCCGACATCGCGTATGGCGGCATGTTCTACGCCATCGTGGACGCGGCCCGGCTCGGCTTCGGCGTCACGCCGGACGAGGCGCGCGAGCTGGCCGTGCTGGGCGAGCGGGTGCGCCTCGCCGCGCGGGAGCAGCTTTCCGTCGTGCATCCCGGGAACCCCGGCATCAGCGGCGTGTCCATCGTGCAGCTCAACCGGCCCTTCGCCGGCGTGGGCGCAGTCACGCGCAACACCTGCATCGTGGCGCCGGGCCGGTCGGACCGCAGCCCGACCGGGACCGGCACCAGCGCGCGCATGGCCGTCCTGCACGCCCGCGGGCAGATGCGGACCGGGGACGCCATGGTGCACGAGTCCATCATCGGCAGCCGCTTCGGTGGCCGGATCGTCAGGGAGGCCGAGGTGGCCGGGCGCCCCGCCATCGTGCCGGCCATCAAGGGCCGGGCCTGGATCACCGGGCACCATACCTATTTCCTGGACCCGGACGATCCGTATCCGGAGGGCTACCTGGTCCCGGACACCTGGGGCGTGACGGGGACGCTGACCCAGTGACGGCGCGGGTCCATTATCCAGATGGGAGGGGCGTCCCTACGCCTTGCTGACGTTCCAGAACTTGGCGAACCCGTCCAGGATGCCGGACACGCCGGCCCGGAAGCAGGTCGCCTGCAGGACTTGGCCCAGGTGCACGTGCGGCGCATGCGGCACGTTCATCCAGTCCGCGATCCCGTCGAACAGGCTGACCTCCAGCCGCAGCCCTTGCCCCGTCATGCCGCGGGCGATCAGGGCTTCCAGCACTGCTGCATGGGCCGACATGCCGCAGGCGATGTCGCAGGCCGAGACGCCCACGCGGCTTGGGCCGGCCAGGTGGCCGGTGATCGCCGCCATCCCGCTTTCCGCCTGGACCAGGAGGTCGTAGGCCTTCATGTCGGCATAGTCGTGTCCGGCGCCATAGCCGGTGATGTCCACCGTGATCAGCCGCGGATGCCGGCGGCGCAGCGTCTCCGAACCAAAGCCGGCCCGCGCGGCGGCGCCGGGCGCCAGGTTCTGGATGAACACGTCGGCCTTTGCCAGCATCCGGTGCAGCAGCGCCGCGTCGCCGGGCGCTTTGATGTCGGCGGCCAGGCTTTGCTTGCCCCGGTTCAGCCATACGAAGTAGCTGGACAGGCCATGGACCGCCGCGTCGTAGCCCCGGGCGAAGTCCCCTTCGGGCCGCTCGACCTTGATGACGCGGGCGCCGGCATCCGCCAGCCGGGAGGAGCAGTAGGGCGTCGCGACGGCCTGCTC
>CAXTUO010000079.1:0-871 GCA_964247175.1 uncultured Acetobacteraceae bacterium
CCAGCTCGCCGCCTTCCCAGATGATCGCCTTCATCTCCACGAGGTCCACGACGCCCACGAAGGTGTCCTCGATCCCGATCGGGAGCTGCAACGGCAGCGCCACGATGTCGAGCTTCTCCTTCAGCGTGTCGAACGCCCGGTAGAAGTCGGCACCCGTGCGGTCCAGCTTGTTGATGAAGATGATGCGCGGCACGTTGTAGCGGTCGGCCAAGCGCCAGTTGGTCTCGCTCTGCGGCTGCACGCCGGCCACGCCCTCGATGATGAACACCGCGCCGTCCAGCACGCGGAGGCTGCGGTTCACTTCAATGTTGAAGTCGATGTGGCCCGGCGTGTCGATGATGTTGATGCGGTGATTCTTCCACTCGCACGTCACGGCCGCCGAGGTGATGGTGATGCCGCGCTCCCGCTCCTGCGCCATGTAGTCGGTGGTGGTGTTGCCGTCATGCACCTCGCCGATGCGGTGCGACACGCCGGTGTAGTACAGGATGCGCTCGGTGGTGGTGGTCTTGCCGGCGTCGATGTGCGCGGTGATGCCGATGTTGCGGATCAGGGCAAGCGGGTTGGCTTCGGTCTCGGACACGGTTCTGCTCCATTCGTAAGCCGGGCATAACACGAAGGGCGCCGCCCGGCCTTGGCCCAGCGCGCCCTGTCATGCACCCCTCGCCACGAACAGCGCCCGGCGGGGGCCTCCAATCACGGGCTTATGTGCGTCACGGACCCGGAAAATGCAAGGCGAACCTAAGCCGCAACCCATCCGTCCGGCCGTTCCTGTGCCCGCTCCTCGCTCCGCAGCTTCAAGAGGTGCGCCAGCACGTTCCGCTCCGCCGCCCGGCGCAGCCGTTCGTCCACGTCCGGATACAGCGCCTCCGTC
>CAXTUO010000079.1:881-3637 GCA_964247175.1 uncultured Acetobacteraceae bacterium
GAGGGTGGAAAATGCAAGGCGGGGCTGCCAAACCGATCAGCCCTGCTTGTCCTCGAACTGGCTCACCCGCGCCTTCAACTTAAGGCCAGCCCGCCCCCGGGCTGTCCACCACCGCCGCCAGCACCTTGCCCCGCGGCTCGGCGGCGGCTTCGCGGGCCTCGAACGTCGGCGCCGTCAGCATGAACAGGCACCGCCCGTCCTTGCCGCCCAACATGCAGGCGAAGCAGGGCTGCTGCGTTTCGACGGTTTCGAGCACCTGGCCGCCTTCGCCGATGCGCACGCATTCCGGGGCGAGCGGGTTGGCGAACCAGACCGCGCCCTCCGCGTCGAGCGAGATGCCGTCCGGAACCCGTGGCGCCGTGGGCGCCCAAACGCGCCGGCTGGACAGCAAGCCGTCCGCCGCGATGTCGAACGCGGCCAGGGCGCTGCCCAGGGTTTCGGCCACGATCAACGTGCGCCCGTCCGGGGTGATCGCCAACCCGTTCGGGAAGCTCAGGCCTTGAGCCGCGACCTTTGCCGTGCCGTCAGGCAGCACCAGCGCGAGCTTGGCGGCCATGTGGTCCGCCATCACGGCGGCAGCGCCGCGGCTCGCAAACTCCGCGTCGATGTCGAAGCCGAAGTCGCCGACATAGGCGCGGCCGGCGGCGTCCACGACCATGTCGTTGCAGTGGAACGTGGCGATGCCGCCCAGCTCCGCGTGGACGGCCACCCGTCCGTCCGGGAAGCGGCGCAGCACCCGGCGCTTGGCCATGGACACCACCAGCATCGAGCCGTCGGGCATCCAGCCCAGGCCCGACGGCCTGTCGTCGATCTCGAACTCGGTCCGCAGGTCGCCGGCAGGCGAGACGGACTTGACCGCTTGCGCAAAGAAGTCGCTGAACCAGAGCCGCCCGTCGTGCCAGCGCGGCCCTTCGCCGAAGTAGATCCCGTCCGCAAGGACCCGGATTTCGCGACCCATTTCTATTCCTCCGCTTGTGTATGCTTCCCCGCAACCCACCCCTCGCCCGCGTCCCGCGCCCGTCCCTCGCCCCGCAGCTTCAGCAGGTGCGCCAGCACGTTCCGCTCCGCCGCCCGGCGCAGCCGCTCGTCCACCCCCGCATAGAGCACGTCCGTCAGCGCCCGCGTGCCCCTTGGCGCCGGGCCGAGCGCCGCCAGCAGCGCCGCTTCCCGTGCTTCCCGGTGCGCCAGCAAGTCGCGCACGAAGCCCCGCGGCTCCGGGATCGGCGGGCCGTGGCCGGGCAGGAACACCGCGTCGTCCCGTTCCAGCAGCCGGCGCAGGCTCGCGAAATACGCCGCCATGTCGCCGCCGGGCGGGCTGACCACGCTGCTCGACCAGCCCATCACGTGGTCCCCGCTGAACAGCACCCCGTTTGGCCCCGCAAAGCACAGGTGGTCCGCCGCGTGCCCCGGCGTCCACACCGCCTGCCAGCCCTCCACGACATCCCCGTCGTGCAACGCCACGTCGGGCACGACCTCCGGCACCTCAGCCGCAAACGCTTCGCGTTTCGGCGACGGCGCGTGCCAGGCATGGACCGGCGCACCTGCCGCGGCCCGCAGCGCCGGCAACGCGCCGATGTGGTCGATGTGCGTGTGGGTCAAGAGGATGCGCGCCACCCGCCCTCCGGCCGCGGCCAGCACGGCGGAAACGTGCGCCGGGTCGTCCGGCGGCCCGGGGTCCAGCACAACCGTCCCGTCCGGCGCGTCGAGGAGGTAGGTGTTGGTGCCGTGGTAGGTCATCGCGCCTGCGTTCCCCGCCACCACCCGGCGGATGCCGGGCGCGACCGGCAGCGCCACGCCGCGCGGCGGCTCAGGCTCCGTCAGGAACGGCATCAGGCGGCGTCCCGGGCGTCACGCAAGCGTCGCTTCCGCCGTCATGCAGGCCCGCCCGCCCTCGTCCACCGTGCGGAGCCGCCACGCGCCGCCCTCCTCCCAGGCCTCGCTCCGGAGCGGCGCGTCGCCGAACGCCGGGCGCAGGCCGCGGAAGCTGAAGCTCGCCACGTCCCTGTTGCCGGGCCGGTCCGCCAGCAGCCCGGCCAGCCACGTCGCCTGCAGCGGGCCATGCACCACCAGGCCCGGATAGCCCTCGACGCCCCGCGCGTACTCCAGGTCGTAATGGATACGGTGCCCGTTGCCGGTCAGCGCGGAGTAGCGGAACAGCAGCACCGGGTCCGGACGCACCGTGCCGCGGCGGGTGCCGGGCGGCGCGGGCGGCGCCGGGTCGGCGGGCTTGGCGGCGGCCCCTTCCGCGCCGCGATACACGATGTCCTGCTCCTCGGCGACCGCCGGGCCGCGCGGCCCCTCGATGGCGTGGGCGACGGTCACGAACACCAGCCGTCCGCTGCCGCCTTGCTTCTCCTTCACCGACAGGATCGTGCTGCGCCGCCGCACCGCGTCGCCCGCGTGCAGCGGCGCCAGGAACTGCACCCGCCCTCCGGCCCACATCCGCCGCGGCAGGTCGTGCACGGGCGGCAGGAACCCGCCCCGCCGCGGATGCCCGTCCGAGCCGAGCCGGTCCGGCGTCACCCAATCCTGGAACAGGGTCCAGTGCCACAACGGCGGCAGCCGCTCCGGCACCGCCACCCCGAGCGTCGCCGCCAGGCCGTGCAGCAGATGCGGGCCGACCATGTCCGTGCGCGTCTCGGTCCGGCCGACGTAGTCCTCGTGCGTCATGGTGCCAGCACAGGCCGCGCCGGCGCCAGGGTCAAGTCACATCCGGCTGCGACGCGGTCCGGAGCGCCTGGCCGCTGGCGGTCGGG
>CAXTUO010000079.1:3737-9587 GCA_964247175.1 uncultured Acetobacteraceae bacterium
CCTGAGCATCCCGTGGACATAAGGCGCCCGCACCACGCTGATCGCGAGCAGCGCGAGCAGGAAGAGCAGGCCGAACGGCCATCCCCGGTGGATGGTCAGCTCCATGTTGACGGCCCCGGCGATCAGCAGAATGGCCGGGAAGATCCAGAAGCGGCGCGTTTCCGGCATCGCCTCGTACCGCTCGTTCAGCCCGGCGATCCAGTCCGCGCCGGCGCCGCCGATCTGAAGCGTCGGAGCGCCGGGTCCGCTGGAGGCCGGCATGATCCACCCGAGGATGTAAGGAACGCGGACCGCGGCCACGAACAGCACGCCGAGCAGCACGAGGAGGCCGAAGGGGAACCGGGCCGAAAGACTCAGCAGCATGTTGACGACGCCAAGCGCGATGAGCGGCCAAAGGATCAACTGGAACCGCCATTCCTGCGGCAATCCGTCATACCAGCGATTCCAGCCAGACAAGCGTTCGGCGACCGTCATGTCGTGTTCCTCCGAATGTTGTTGCGGCAACTCCAACGAGCTCTGGTTCCGGCGATCAGGGTGCACGATCACCGCCGGGAGTCCAGGCGTGATGTATCGGATCAACCGGAATCATTGGCCCAAACGCGGCAGGAACGGAGGCCGCGCGGCGTCCCGGCGCCCGAAGCCCCGGGCAAAGGGCCGGCATGGAAACGCTGGCGTAACGACGGCACAAAGGCTACATTGGCCGGGTCCGAACCCCGCGTGGCCACGCGGCGCGTCCTGGGCCTCACGCCCAACCCGCTTTTTCCCCTGGGAAACGGCGACGGCGCCGCCGTGCCCGGCTGCGTCAATTCGCCGGGGCAACGAGCCGCCGCCCCGGGTCGCACGGTGTGTCAATTCCCCCTCCTTGGAGGGGGGAATTGATGCACCGGCTCCCAGCCGGGGGCGCGTTGGGGGCCGGAATTGGCGCGAACACGCCGGAATTGACCCATGAATTGACGCGCGGCTTGATGCGCCGGATTGGGTCAACCCATTGAGAACGCAGGACAAAGGGCATTTCGCCCCCAAACGAATTGATGCGCGAATTGACGCGGCAATTGCCGCACGCTCCGCCGCATCAATTGACGCAGGGATTGACGCGCGAATTGACGCACTTGATGCGGCTCAGGCGAACTGGCTCTCGGCCGGCTGCGCCGGGCGCGGCAGGATGGGGGGAAGCGCCGCGATGCCGGTGATCTCCACCCGCCAGGCCGGGTCGGCGAGACGGGCCTCGACGGTGGCCCGCGCCGGCTTGTGCCGCGGGTCGAGCCAGGCGTCCCAGGCCCGGTTCATCGCCGGGTAGTCCGCCATGTCGGCGAGGAAGATCTGCACGGACAGCAGGTAAGTCTTGTCCGTCCCGGCCTCGTTCAGCAGCGCGTCGATCTGGCGCAGGATGTCGGCGGCCTGCTGCTCCGCCCCGGCGCTTGGGTTGTCCGCGACCTGGCCGGCCAGGTACACGGTCATGTTGTGCACCACGGCGCCGGACAGCCGGGCCTCCGGCGCGATGCGGCGGATGTTCATGGGCGGGGGTCTCCGGAGCGGTTGCGCGCGGATTATGCCGGGCTGGGTGCCCGGGGCAAGCCCGGCCGGGCTGCGGGTGAGCCAAGGGCGTGCTTGCGCGGCGAGGCGGAATTCGGCAGGCTTTGACGGACATCAGTGCTCCTTCACCGGGGAACCGCCTGTGAATGGCTTTAGCCGATAACGCCAGCCGGCCAGCGGCCTTCCTCGCCCGGCAATGCCTTCCCCAATCGACGGCTTCCGCGGGATGACGGCGGGCGGCCTGTTCCCGATGCCGAGGCCAAGGGTCCGCATACCCAGCTCGGCATCCACAAGGGGCGGCGCGGCGACTACCCGCAAGCCCGGAAGTTCGACGGGAACGGCATTCCGACACGGGACATCGACTTCACCGACCATGGCCGGCCCGGGCAGTACCGGAACCCGCACCAGCACAGCTACCGTCCCAACCCGGCTGGGGGTTCGCCGCAACGCGGACCCGCGGAGGCCATGAGCTGAGCATGCTTCAGTTCACAACGTTTCCCATGCACGCCGAAAGCGGCCTGGTCACGCTGCGCCAGATCCTGGACAAGCTGCCGGCGAACGACCTGCAATGGCATGTCCTGGACTTTGAAGGGATCGGGACAGCACCCGACACCATGACCATGGACGAGTTCGAGCACGCTGTTCATGCCTCGCCAGGAGGCTACAGCCTCGGTTGGGACAAATTGCTGACGCTTGCGAGCGGCATTGAGCAGACTTGGAACTGCTTGATCGTGGGTCGCCAGCCCGGTGCCCCGATCTCGGCCGATCCCATGCGGGCGGAGGACTTCGCCGGCTGCCGGTACGTCGTCCAGGCGTTCGACAGCACTGAATGGTCGATAGGCGCTGCAAGCGGGATGACCATGCAGGCCACGGCGACCGCCGCGCATTGAGGGTGCGGCAACGGCGTCCTGCCCGCCCCCTCGCCACCCCGGCCAACTGTGCTATCCCCCGCCCCCATGGACGCAGCCGCCAACCCCGCCCTCCTCCCCCCCGCCATCCCCGAGCACGATCGCATCGCCCGGCGCGAGCTGCGCCAGCACCGCGCCTTCGCCACCGGGCTGCTGCTGCTGATGGCGGCGCTCACGCTGGGGAGCTACGCCATGCCGCCGGGCACATGGACCGACCTGCTGCAAGCCAGCGCCAAGGCCGGGTTCGTGGGCGGCATCGCCGACTGGTTCGCCGTGACCGCCTTGTTCCGCCACCCGCTCGGCCTGCCGATCCCGCACACCGCCATCATCCCGCACCAGAAGGCGCGGCTGGGCCGGGCGCTGGGCCGCTTCGTCGCCGGGCACGTGTTCACGCCCGCGGAGGTGTCGCGCGTGCTGGGCCGAATCGACATCTCGGCGATCCTCGCGCGCTTCCTGTCCGACCCCGCCGCCGCCCGCCCGGCTGCCGTGGCGCTGGCCGAGATGCTGCCCCGGGTGCTCGCCACCGTGGAGGACGGGCGGGCGCGGCGCACGGTGGCGCGGCTGGTGCCCCGCCTGATCGGCGGACCCGGCGCCGGGCGGATCGTCGCCCGGGCGCTCCGCACCCTCGTGGACGGCGGGCGGCACCAGGAGGTCTTGGGCTTCCTGCTCACGGAGCTGCGCACGGTGCTCGACAGCCGGCACGCGGCGCTGCACGCCTTCATCCAGGACAAGGTGCGGGCGCAGGGCGGGCGGCTGGTCGGCTGGGCGCTCGGCGCGCAGGTGGCGGAGCGGGTGCTGAACACGGTGCGGGAAGAACTGGACCGCATGGGACCCGACGACAGCCATGTGCGCGAAGCCTTCGACACCTGGGTGCGGCGCGAGATCGAGCTGATGGAAACCGACCCGCAGCGCGCCGCCCAGATCGGCCGGGCGGTGCGCCGGGTGGTGGCGCACGAAACGGTGCAGGCCTGGCTGTGGGACGTGTGGGCGCGGATGCGGCTCGCGCTGGAGAACGACACCCGCCGCCCCGGCGGCCACACGCTGTCGGCCATCGAGGCGGCGCTGCACAACCTTGGCGCCTTTCTCGGGGATGACCCGGCGGCGCGGGCGCGGCTGCAAAGCGCGGCCGAAAGCGTGATCGCGACCATGCTGCCGAGCGCCCAAGCGCAGATCGCCGACTTCATCGGCGGCGTGGTGGCCAACTGGGACGCCGACCAGATCACCGACCGGGTGGAGCTTCGGGTGGGCAAGGACCTGCAATACGTGCGGGTGAACGGCACGCTGGTGGGGTTCCTGGTGGGCGGGGCGCTGTTCCTGGTGCTGCGCGCCGCCTTCGGGCATGTGGCGTTCTAACGGCTGACCGGAACGGCGACCTCGTTGCGGCGCAGCGGCGGCAGGGTCCAGGGCGGGTCGTAGAACCACGCCACCGGCTCGCCCGCCGGGTGCCAGGCTGTGCCCGACAGCGTCGCCATCAAGGCCTTCGTGCGGTCCGCCACCGTGTCCTGCGTGGCGGTGCCGCTGAAGCGCAGCACGGCAACCGTTTCCTCCGGCACGGGCGCGATGCGGACCCGGGCGTCGTTCGGCGCCGGCGGGTCGGTGAGCGCCGCCGGCAGGAAGAAGCGGATCACCCAGCCTCCCTCGCCCTGCGCCTGCGCGACGGGCGCGGTCATGGCGATGCGCTCGCCCCCGGACTTGGCATCGGCTGGGGCGCTCGATTGGGCGACGGGGGCGGTCATGTCGATGCGGCGGCGGCCCGCGTTGCCCCCGAAGATGTAGCCGGCCAGGCGGCGGAAGCCTTCGCCCCGGGCGCTGAAGGCGTCGCCGGGCACGACCGTCTCGGCGGCGAGGCGGGGGGCGTAGCGGCGGATTTCCACGTTGTCCAGGCGCTCAACCACGCTGTGCCGCGGCTCCTCCGTGCCGCTGCGGATGCCGAAGGCCGAACACGCGCCGAGCAACAGGCTTCCGAGCAGCGTCGCCATGGGAAGCGCCCTCATGGGGTTGGACAAGCCGGCTACCCCGCCGCCATCGCCGAGGATGGAGCGGGGGCCGGGGTGGGGGATGGGGCGGAGGCCAGCACCGATTGCAGCGCCCGCGCCAGGTCGGCGAGCTTGTAGGGCTTGCGCAGCATGAGCAGCCCGCGCGGCACGGCGGACGCGCCCGCCCCGGTGTAGCCGGTGGTCAGCAGCACCGGCAGGCCCGGGCGGCGCCGCCGGGCTTCCCGCGCCAGCGCCAGGCCGTCCATGCCGCCCGGCATCAGCACGTCGGTGAACAGCAGGTCCACCGCCCGCCCGTCCGCGAGCGCCCCCAGCGCCGCCGCCGCCGTGCCCACCCGCGTCGGGCGGTGGCCCAATTGCTCCAGCATATCGACGGCCAGCGCCGCCACCTCGTCGTTGTCCTCGCACACCAGCACGGCGGCCCCCGGCGCCGGCTGCGCTTCCGCCGCGTCGCCCGGCGCGGCGGTGGCGCGGGGTGCCGCGTCCGACAGCGGCAGCAGGAGGGACACGGTGGTGCCCTCCCCCGGGCGGCTGGACAGGCGCACGCCGCCGCCGCTTTGCCGGGCGAAGCCATACACCTGGGCGAGGCCGAGGCCGGTGCCCTGCCCCACGCCCTTGGTGGTGAAGAACGGCTCGCACACCCGGGCCTGGGTTTCTTCCGACATGCCGCTGCCGGTGTCCGTGACGGACAAGCGGACGAAGTCGCCGCTCAGCCCGTCCGGGTCGGTCAGCCCGTCGATGGTCACCGGCGCCGCGGTGATGCGCAGCGTGCCGCCCCCCGGCATGGCGTCCCGCGCGTTCACCGCGAGGTTCAATACCGCAAGCTCCAGCTCGTCCGGGTCGGCCTGCACCGGCGGCAGGCCCGGCGGCACGCACAGCTCCGTCCGGATGTCGCCGCGCAGCGTGCGGGTCAGCAGCTCCCCTGCGCCGCCGTCGAGCCAGGCGCCGAGGTCGATGGCCTCCGGGCGCAGCGCCTGCCGCCGGGCGACGGTCAGCAGCCGCTTGGTCAGCTCGCCCCCGCGCTGCGCCGCCCGGCGCACGCTGTCCATCAGGTGCGCCCGGCGCCCCGGGTCCTCCGTGCGCTCGATCAGGGTGAGGCCGCTCAGCACCACCTGCAGCAGGTTGTTGAAGTCGTGGGCGACGCCGCCGGTGAGCTGGCCCACCGCTTCCAGCTTCTGCGCCTGGCGCAGCCGGGCTTCCAGCGCGTTGCGGGCGGTCACGTTTCGGAACACCGCGAGCAGCCGGGCGATGCGCCCGTCCGCGTCGCGCAAGGGCGTCAGCGTCGCCTCGAAGGTGCCGGACAGCCCCGGGAAATGCAGCTCCGCGGTGAAGCCGAGGCTGGCGCCGGCCACCAGGCACTGCCGGAACTGGGCCTCCACGGCGGCGGCGTCGGGCGGCGGCAGGAACGCCTCGGC
>CAXTUO010000080.1:0-9557 GCA_964247175.1 uncultured Acetobacteraceae bacterium
ATTTCAGGCTGACCTGGCGAAACGGTTCGCCGCCCGAGAGTTGGCCGACAAGTCGCTTGCCGGGTGCAGGGCAGCGTCGGCGCAATTCCAAGCCGACTTGGCGAAGTGGTCCGCCGCTCAGGATTTCGTCGCGGCGTGGAGAAGGATGCTTGACGAGCAGCACCGCCGGGTCCTTGCAAGCCCCTGGACGGCGGCGACCTACGGCGACCTTGAGAACATTGAGAGAGGGTATCGCGCCATACCCGATGCGATCCCACCATATCCAGACATGAAGACCGTCACCGACGCCTGCGATGGGCGCCGGCTTTAGGGTTCCACGCCCATGAAAGCGCCACGCCATCCCGGCGGCACGCTGCGCCTCGCGACACGGCCGCAAAACCAAGCGTTGCCCGCCCGGCCGCACCCGGTTCCGCCCCAAGCCGCGCCCGCAACGGTCCAGCGTGAGGCCGGCGCGAAGGCGATGCGTCATCCCGGCGGCACGTTGCGCCTTCCAGGACGACCGCGCGACGAAGCCCCATCCGTTCCACCAGCGCCATCCCCGCCCGAAGTCGCTCCCGCGGTGGCCTCGCCTGCCCAGCCCGACCCGGCCGGGGCGGCTGCATACCCGGAAGCGGACCAGGGGTGCGAACCTGGGACGCGCGAGGACGCGGCAGCGCGCCGCCGCCGGCAAACGCGCGAGGTCCTGGCGTTGCTGCGCGCCCGTTGGCCCGAGGCGTTCGCGGCGCCGGTACCGCTGGCCATCGGCATCGTGCAGGAAATCCGCAAGGGCCTGGGCGAGACGCATGTGCCGGCGGTGCAGCTCAGCCGGGCGATGCAGTTCTGGACGCGCGGGCCGGGCTACCTCGCCACGGTTGCGGCCGGGCAACGGCGGCGTCACCTGGACGGGACGGACGCGGGCGAGCCGGATGAGGCGCACCGCCAGCACGCCCGCGACATCCTCGCGGAGCGCGCGGTCCGGCGCGGACAAGCGAGCGATGGTTTGCCTGCCAGTCCGCCCGGAGCGTGAGGGAGCCGCCTGGTCCGCGCAGTTCAACACTAATGCTGCTTCTTGAGCCTGTCGGCCAGGCCGAAGCAGGTCTTGTCGAGCCGCAACTTGCCCTCTCCGTGCAACTCCACCATGCGCCGCAGCAGCCCACCCGGCGACTTGACCTTGCCGATGGCGCGGCGGGCGCAGATGGCGGTCAGTGCCGTAACAGCTTCTTGTCGTCCCAACACGAGGCAGGCTTGACCCCATGCGTGGGGGGAGATGCCAAGGGCTGACCGCACACGGTCGGCGGCCTCGTACAGCTCGCCCCATCCGGCACGGGCGTTGCTGACCCAACCTCGGTATTCTGGCGTCACCATCAGCAGGAAGATCGGCGTCACCACGAAGCCGCGCAGGGCACTTTCCTGGGCTGGGCTTTCCCGAGTCGGCTCGACTCGCACGTTCCGCGTCGCTGCCTGTTGGCTTGGTAGACCGTCGCTACCTGTTTCCTCGTGAGCCACGGGCCGTTCAGGCCCTGCTGGGTCCGGTAGCGTTGTAGTCGCTTTAGCGATCAAGAACTCTTTAGTAGTTGTAAGGTGGGTCCGGTTTTCCGGCCCCGCGGGGTCGGTTTCCCCGTTATCAACAGCCGAAAGGACAGCGGTCAAACGCTCTTGGATCAGGATGTCCAGCGCCCGCAGCCGAGCCGCGATGGGCACCAAGAGCAGCGGGTCGCGCTGGTCGCCCCGCTCGCGCCACAACGCATGGGCCTGGGCCGCGGCGGCGGCCCACTCCTCGCCGGGGAGGCTCTGCGACATGGCCAAGTCCACCTTCTCCAGGATGCGATTGCGCGAGACGGTGATCTCGCGCCGCAGCCGCTTGCCCTCGGCCCGGCGCGCGTCCCACTCGGCTGATGTGCGCTCGAACTCGGCCATGCGCTCGCCCAATGGGGACAGGTCGAACCCGTACGCCTCCACAATGCGGGCGTCGTGGCCATTCCCTCTGCGGTGCCCCCAGCGCCGGCCGGTCGGGCTGCGGCGCAGGCGCACAAGGCCCGCCTCCTGCGCCGCGCGCACCAGCGCCTTGCACTGGCTCCGCCCGATGCACAGCCGGTCCTCCAGTTCCACGTCGGACGGCCAGACAAGGGGGCCGGGGCCACCGTCCCAATCCTGCGGCCGGCTGTGGCTCATAAGGGTGTCGATCAGGTCCACCACGCGCCGGGGTATCCCCATTGGTGGAGCAGCACGTTTAAACGCGGCCAGCACTCGGCCGGGACTGGCTGGAGAGAAGGGCACAGGCCCGGCGGCTTCGGCCTTGAACTGGGGAATGGTGATCTTGCGCAGGCCCGTTAGGCGCGGCGCAGTGTGCGTGTCCATGCTCTCGTCCCTTGGTTGGGCGAGCCTCCGGGAGAAGGAGAGAGCAAAGACCGTCTGTCGAGAGCCTTGACCGTTGAAAAAACGGCCCCTACTCTCGTGCGTGCAGTTTGTTTTCTCAGCCTTGCAGGGCTGAGGGTCTATGCCTCTCGGAGAGCCACCCCTATGGGGTGGCTTTCTCCGTTTTTGGCTCGTGGTTCACGTTGCTGGGCTAGGCAGGCGTCCTCCGAAAATCGGTTAGCCAGTGTCATCCCGAACACGCGGTCGGTCCATGCCCGCGTCACGGGAATCTTCTGGCTACTCGCAACCTGCGCGCAACACCCCTAAGCCTGTCAAGAGCCTTCGGGGTGATTCACTCAGGTTGTTTCGCAGTTGCAAGTATATTTATTAAACGAGACGAAAAAGTATTATTTATACGACCACGTTCCTGTGATGCTGAAAACTCCCATTTTTCAGGTGTTTGCTGTTGTAGGAAAGTTCAGCAACGTACTAGAGTGTTCTAATCGGCGAAAGAACGTTGTAGCGATACGCCTTTATCTCTCTAAGGGTGTGACGGTTTGTATGAACTATGCCGCGTCAACCTTTGCCTACGCTCCCGTGTGGTACTCCCGCCATATGTGGCGAATTGAGCGCGAGATAGCGGTTAAGCGCTTCTGTACGCTTGCGAGCAGTATTCAGATCGTTTCTTCTTTCCCCAGAATTGCTAGTAGCTGGACGGATTCGGAGATGACGCTTGCGCCTGCTTCCAGGGTGCAGGTCGGCATCGCCAATCTGTCTCGGGGTCAGGGAGCGTGCGGGGGTTGCCAGCCAAGCCGGCGGTCAAAACAGGCCAAGGCGTTGAGGAAGCCGAGATTCGCGCGGGTCTTCGCGAAGGGGGCCACCTTCGGGGCTTCCTGGTCGTCGTGCGCAACGACGGTCCAGCCACCGAATATGCTGTCTACGTCAACCCATCGTGGAGCCGGGGATATCGCATTTTGCGGACCTGGCGTGGCAAGGCTGACCGTACTTTTCGTAGCCTCGACAGTTTGTTCCATTTGCCTTCTGCCTTTGGCTGGATTGAGCCAGTTACTGTGTATCCCGCGGGCAGCTCGGAACTGCGACGATACCGTGGCGTGCAAGCTCGCGACGGAGGCAGGACACCGGACCAGGTGGACGCCGTTCAGCAATGTGAAACGGACGACAAGCCTCCCGAGACGTAGCAGCCACCCGGGCTTGAGGTCGGCTCTATGAGCGCCGCCGTCCTCACCCTCGCTGCCATCCTGGCGTTCGCCACTGATCCGCACTGCGGCGCGGCGGCGGCGGATAACGAGTTCGCCTCGTGGCCCGGGAGCATTGTGCCGTGAGCGCACTAGCGTTCGTCGCCGCCCTGCAACTCGCCGCTTCCTGCGCGCCGCAGATCGCGCCGGAAACCTGGCTTTCGGTCGTCAACACGGAATCGGGCTTCAATGGCCCCGTCATCGGCTTCAACACCTTCGCCATCGGCGACAACACCTCCGGCCGCTCCTATGCGCCCGCGTCGCTCGCGCAAGCCGTCTCGCTCGCGTCCGCGCTGGTCGCCGCCGGGCACTCCGTCGATCTCGGGGTTGCGCAGATCAACTCCGCTGCCGGGCACCTCCAGCGCCGGGGCTTGCCGCTCGCCGCCGCCTTCGACCCATGCACGGGGTTCCGCGTCGGTGGCGATGTGCTGGCGGACTGCTACCGGCGCGCGGTCGGCACCGACGAGCAGGCGCGCATCCACGCCGCATTGGGCTGCTACAACGGGGACAGAACGGGCGCCTACGCGCGCCGCGTGCTCGCAAGTGCGGAGCGGATCGTTCCGGCAATCCGTCTCGCCGGGCAGGCCGCGGCGCCCACGGCAGGTCCGGCGCCCTCGGCAGGACGCCCGGCCGCTTCCCCATCTCCCCCGCCCTGCGCCCCGTCCTGGGCCGCATGGGCGCTCGCAGAGTGCAGCGCGAGGCGGGCGGCCCTCCCTCCCGCGTCACCGCCCGTGGAGGGCGCCCCTTCCACATCCGCCAAAACCAACACGAAGGAACCCGGTGAATGAAGGACATCAAGGAAAAGCTGATGCAGGCGAGGCTCGTGACGACCGTAGCGGTGCTGAGCGCCGCGCCGGCCGCGATGGCCCTGGCCCAAGGCGCCGATCCCCTCGGCGCCCAGAACGTGGCGACCTCCGCGATTGCGACCATCAAGGTCATCGCCGCCCTCGGCGTCGCGTGGGGGTTCTTCCGGCTATTCACCGGACGCCACACGATTGAAGGACTGACCATGATTGCCGTAGGCGGCCTCGGCATCGGCAAGAGCACGGCCATCGCCGGGCTGCTTGGCCTCACGTAGGCGACGGACACGCGATGCAGCACGCGCAGCAGCACGACGAGCCTCTCGACGTGGAGGAGTTCGACGCCGCGGCGACCCGCCCCAACCTGCTGTGCGGGCTGCCCTACAACCTCGCCACCATCATCGGCGCCGCGGGCGTCGGCTTCGTCATGCTGTGGGACACGGGGCATCAGATCAACGACCTGATCGCCGATGCCGTCGTGGTTATTGCCCTGCTCATGGTCGGGTCCGCGGCGCGGGTCATGCTGCGTCTCGACTACCACGGCTGGGGCAACTTCCTGGCCTGGCTGCAACTCGACTTCTGGTGCCTCGACACACGCGAGCACGGGGGGGCGCGCCTGGCGACGCTGCCGCTGCGGTCCCCTTACCGCGTGACGGAGGTGCGCTATGCTTACTGAGCGCATTGCCGATTGGGCCGGCTACGCGGGCGGCCAGGAACGCGCCAGCGACGCCTACTTTCCTTACATCGACCACACCGGCGACCACACGCTGCTGCTCGCCAACGACGCCAAGATGGGCGTCCTGCGCCTCAAGGGCGCCCCGTTTTCCCTGGCCCTCAACCGCCAGCGCAACGGCCACAAGCGGCGCCTGGTCGCGTTCCTGAACGCCGTCGCCGACGAGAACGTGCGGGTCTTCATCCATTGCGTGAAGCACGACGCGAACCTGCCGCCGCCGAGCCATGGCGAAGCCAAGGTACCCTACGCCCAGCAACTCCTCGGCGACTACCACGCGACCATTGCCGACGAGCTGGCCGTGGTGGACTGGTTCATCACCGTCATCGTCGAGCCGCGCCGGCCGCCGTTTGCCAACGTCGCGGACAAGGCGCGCGCCGCCCTTACGGCACTCGGCGCGATACGCCGCCCGACCTTCACCGATCCGACGCTCGACGTGCAGCTTGAGGACGCGATGCGCCTCGGCCTGGCGACGCTGGCGCCGTTCGGGCCGACCCGCATCGGCATCCGGGAGCAGCATGATCCCGTCACGGGCGAAGCGACGGGCGAGTTCAGCGAGATCGGCGAGTTCCTCTACCTGCTGCGGACAACGCAGTTGGAGCCGCAGCCGCTCGCCGACGTGCTCGGCTTCCTCGGCGCCGGCATCGCCGCCGTGGACGTGACCGCCGTCGCGGGGACGAAGCTGCTGCGGATCGACCACGGCGCGAGCGGCTTGCCGTCCTCGGTGTCGTGGGCCGCCATGATCGGTTTCGCAACCTACCCGCGCCAGCTCGATCAGGCACGCCTCGACGGCCTTCTTGAATTGCAGGGCCGCTTCGTCCTTACCCTCGCCGTCCGCTTCGAGAGCCGCGCGCAGGCGCAGGACCGCATCGCCGCCCTACAACGCCGTCTCATCTCGGCCGGCGACCGGGCGCTCAGCGACATTGAGGGCCTGGACGACGCCATGGACGAGATCGCGGGCGGGCGGGCCGAAACCGGCCTCAGCCGCTGGTCGCTGGCGCTGCACGGCAGCACGCCGACCGAGGTGGACCGGCTGGCCTCGGCCGCGCGCACGATCCTCGTCAACGCGCAGGCCAAGGTGACGCTGGAAAGCACCGGCCGGCTGAGCAGCTCCTTGGGGCAGCTCCCCGGCGCCCCGGACACGACGTGGATCAGGCCCGCCCGGTGCAACACGCGCCAGCTTTCAACGCTCGCGACGCTCGCCGGCTATGCGCGCGGTCCTGCCACGCCGCGGTGGGACCACCACCTGCTGCGCCTGCTTACCCCGGCCGGCACGGCATACGACCACGACCTGTTCGTCGGCGATGTCGGACACGGCGTCGTCATCGCCCCGAACGGTGCGGGCAAGACGGTTTGGATCGGAGCCTGCATCGCGGCCGTGGACGCGGCCGTGAGCCGCAAGGCGGGCACGCAGATCGTCCTCGACGTGGATGAGAGCAACGCCGCCACCATCCTCATGCTTGAAGGGCGCTATTCCAGCATCCAGGTCGGCAAATCCGGCCTTGCGCCACTCAAGGGGCTGCCCGACACGCCGCGCGTGCGCT
Source organism: uncultured Acetobacteraceae bacterium (assembly GCA_964247175.1). Classification (GTDB taxonomy): domain Bacteria; phylum Pseudomonadota; class Alphaproteobacteria; order Acetobacterales; family Acetobacteraceae; genus CAHJXG01. The sequence continues at coordinate 6,665 of CAXTUO010000080.1, forward strand.
GGCTCCTGCGCAACCTGGTCGCCGGTGTGGTGCAGACGGAGGGGGCGCCGGCCCCCACCGCGGAGGAGCGCGCCGGCATCCGCGAGGGGGTGGACTTCGTGATGGGCGAGATGGCGCCGCACGAGCGCGGCTTCTCGGTCATCCGCAGCTTCATGGGCGGCTACGGCGAGGATGACAGCGCGGGCGCGCGCCTGGAGCCGTGGTGCGCGGGCCAGGAGCTGGGCTGGGTGTTCGACGGCGACGAGCACACCATCGACTTCAACCACCGCCTGGTCGGCCTGGACCTCACCGCCGTCATGGACGACGCGCGCATCATGCCGCCGCTCGCCATGGCGGTGCTTTGGATGGCGTCGGAGGTGATGGACGGCCGCCGCGTCGTCATCTGGAGCGAGGAGGCACCGGCCTACATGCCGACGCCGGCCTTTGCCAAGCCGTTCAAGGGCATCGCGCTGCGCGCGCGCAAGCGCAACGCAAGTTTCAACGCCATCGCCCAGCAGATCCCCGACATGATCGGCAACGAGGCCGGGCGCGCACTGGTCAAGCAGGCCCGGCAGTTCATCCTGTTCCCAAACGACAAGGCCGAGGAGCACGACTATTGCCAGGGCCTCGGGCTGACGCCTGCCGAGTTCCATGCGGTCCGCGAAGGGATGTTCACGCGGCCCTACCACACGGTTCTGGTGAAGCGGCAGGACGGGCAAAGCGAGGTCCTGCGCTTCGACCTGTCGAGCCTGCCGCAGCACCTGAACGTCCTTTCAGGCACCCCCAGGCGCGTGGCGCTGCTGCGCCAGTGCCTGGCCCGGCAGGGCGGCGACACGGGCCGCGCCTTCGCCGAGTTCCAAACCCGCATCCATGAAACCGCAGCATAGGAGCTGACCCATGAAGCGCATCCTGCTCGCCTCCGTCGCCTGCCTGGGCCTTGCCTTCGCAATCCCGGCGCGTGCCGACCTCCCGGTCATCGACCCGGCCAGCATCGCGGCTCGTGCGGCCGAAGCGGCCAAGTCGCTGGCGCAGATGGTGCAGCAGTATCGGGTGATGCAGCAGCAGTACGACCAGCTCGTGCAGACCTACGATGCGCTGAGCCATCCCAACCAAGCACTCGCCATGGCCCGGGGCATGATGCAGCAACAGATTCAAAGCCCCGGCTCGGTGCCCGCCAACATCCCCGGCCTGTCGTTCGGGTCCCAGCTCTCGGCCGGCGCGCAGCGGTTCCTGGGCCAAAACAGGTACTACCAGCCCCAGGGTGACGATTTCGCTGTCCAGGAAATGCAGCGCCGTGCGCAGGCGGCGGCCAACATCCAGGCCGAAGCGCAGGCCGGCATGGAACGGGCGGACGAGCGCATCGCCTATCTTAACCAGTTGCAGCAAAGCATCCAGGACCAGCCGGACGTGACCGCGGTGGCGGCTGTCGGGGCGCGGGTCAGCAGCGAGCACCTGTTCCTGCAAAACGAAGCCAACAACGTGTCCCGCCTACAGCTCATCCAGCAAACCCAATTGCGGGTGGACCAGCAGCGCGCCGCCGAGCACGATCGCCAAAGCGCCGAGGACTGGACGAGCCAGTCAACCGCCGCTGCCGCCGCGGCAGGGGTCGCCCAATGACCCGCGCCGCCGTCCGCGCTGCCATGGGCGTCTCGCTTGTGGCGGCCCTCGCCAGCACGCCGGCCTATGCCGGCCGGGCATCGCTGCACGACATCTCTTGGTATGTGGCACACCCCACGGCACGACGCGCGACGCTGGACCTGTGCCATAGCGACCACCGTTTCTCCCATGATGCGGACTGCGCCAACGCCGACACGGCGGAAACGCACGCCTGGACCGAGGAACGGAGACACGCGGCAGGCGACATACTGAGCGATCCTCACTATTGGGCGGGCAATCCCCTTGGGCGGGGTGCCGTCCTTACAAACTGTGCTCGGCAGCAGTCCTTCTACGATCCCAAGACCTGCGCCGCTGCCCGTCAGGGCGAAGTCTTGAGCCGGGGACGCTAGGCCATGGCGATCAGCACCACGAACATCGTCGGCTTTAGCTACGTGACGTTGGCGCAGAAGAGCATCGACACCATCACGAGCACGATGAATGCTGTCATCGCCAAAGAGCTGACTTACGTGGTGCCGACACTTAAGGCCGCTGCCATACTGTTTATTCTGCGGCAGTTCTTCCTCATCCACACCGGCTATCTCTCGAAAGAGCGGTTCTTCTCGTCCATTTTTCGCGTGCTCGTGATCGTCTATCTCGTCACCAGCTCAGGACAGTACGTGCAGCGCATCGAGCAGCCGATCTTCAACAACGTGCCCCAAGCGATCAGCTCCGCAGTCCTCTCCGCGTCAGGCACCCCGACCACGAGCACCATGAGCGTCGCGCAGCAGTTCGATGCGGTGTCCGCCATGGCCGACGCCGTGACCGGCCTCGTCCAGCAGCGGGCGACGGTGTGGAGCCCGTCGAGCTACGGCCGCGTGATCGCGGCGTGGATCGCCAACGGCTCCATGCAGATCGTGCTCGGCATTATCGCGTGGGTTTGGCTGCAAGGTCAGCGGGCGCTGGGTATCGTGCTCTGCTTCGGCCCCTACCTGCTGATCTTCGAGCTGTTCGACCGCACGCGCGGCTTCGTGGACCAGTGGATCGGCAAGCTCGTCGGCGTCTTGTCGTTCGGCCTGGGAACGGGCGTCGTCCTCGCCTACCAGATGACCGACCTCCTCCAGGTCCTGACGTCAGCCTCCACCAACATGCCGACGAGCGACGACGCCGCGACTTCGGTGTTGTTCCACGTCCTTTCCAACATCGTCCAGGACGCCTTCACCATGCTGGCGCTCCCCGGCCTCTGCGCGTTCGGCGCGGGCGTCGCGGCCTCCTATGCCTCGCCCGTCCTGTCGGCCGTATCGGGCGCGGGCGGTACTTG
>CAXTUO010000081.1:0-9547 GCA_964247175.1 uncultured Acetobacteraceae bacterium
GCGCGGCTTCCAGCCCACCTGCCGCATCTGCCGGAAGAACAGCAGCACGTCGTTCTGGTAGCCGGTGTGCAGGACGACCTCGGCGCCCGCGCTGCGCAGCCGCTGCACGATGCTCGCCATATCGAGCATGGCGGCCGCGTAGGACAGGTTCTCCACGACGTTGAGGCCGAGGTCCTTGCAACGCGCCGCCTGGAAACCGCTGACGGTGCTGCCGTAAAGCGCATCCTCGTGCAGAATCGCGATCTTCAGGCTCTTGGGATCGGCCCCCCAAAGCGGCGCCAGGGCGTCGTTCACCGCATCAACGGTCAAGAGGCCGAAGGCGCTGGCGACCGGGCAGGAGCGGAACAAGGAGTTGAAGCCGCGCTCGGTCACGGGGTCGCTGATGGCGCCCAGCTCGAAATACGGCGTGCCCGCCAGCTCGGTGGCCTGGCTCGCGGCGAACACCAGCGGGCTGGCATAGGTGCCGAACACCGCGGCCACACGCTCGGCGGTCATCAGCCGGCGGACCTCCCCAATGGCTTGGTTGGGGTCGAAGGCGTCGCCTTTCGCCAGGCGCACCGGGCGGCCCAGCAGGCCGCCGGCGGCGTTGCGGTCATCAACCGCCAGCTCCAGGCCGCGGAAGCTCTCGTCGCCCAGCAGCGCCAGCGCGCCGGACAAAGGGTACAATGCGCCGAGCGGGATCGGATCGGGCTGCGCCAGCGCCCGCCGCAGGACGACGGGGGCGGCGGACGCGGCTCCCAGGACGGCGCGGCGGGTGGGGGGCATCGGGGTCTCCGATCTCATATCTTGAACGATCCTCCCGCGTCGCCGGCCACGGCGCAAGCAGAGGGCCGGCCACGGCGCAACTCCGTTGACAGGACCGGGACGGGCGCGGATTTTCCGCTGGAACCGCAGGAAACCTCGCCATGCCAGTGCCCGCCCAGATGCGCCAGATCGACCACACCCCCGGCGGGCCGGAGGTGCTGCACATCGCGACCGGCCCGGTGCCGGCCTCGGCGCCGGGCGAGGTGCTGATCCGCGTGCAGGCCGCCGGCGTCAACCGCCCGGACGTACAGCAGCGGCTTGGCGCCTACCCGCCGCCGCCTGGAGCCAGCCCGTTGCTCGGCCTGGAGGTCGCGGGCGAGGTCGCGGCCGTGAACGGCGACACCGGGTGGCAGGTTGGGGACAAGGTGTGCGCGCTGGCCAACGGCGGCGGCTATGCCGAGTATTGCACGGTGCCGGGCACGCAGTGCCTGCCCTGGCCGGACGGCTATGACGCGGTCCGCGCCGGGGCGCTGCCGGAGAACCATTTCACCGTCTGGGCCAACCTGTTCGGCCACGGCCGACTGGCGCCCGGCGAAAGCGCGCTGGTGCATGGCGGGACCAGCGGCATCGGCGTCACGGCCATCCAGCTCGCCCACGAGTTCGGCAGCCGGGTGTACGCGACCGCCGGCAGCGCCGAGAAATGCGACGCTTGCGTCCGGCTGGGCGCGGACGCCGCCATCAACTACAAGGAGGCCGACTTCGCCAAGTCCATCAAGGAGTTCACGGCGGGCGCCGGGGTGAACGTCGTGCTGGACATGGTCGGCGGCCCCTATCTCGCCCGCAACCTGCGCAGCCTGGCGACCGACGGCCGCCTGGTGCTGATCGCCTTTCTCGGCGGCGCCAAGGTCGAGGAACTGGACCTTACCGCGATCATGACCCGGCGCCTCCTCGTGACCGGCAGCACCATGCGTCCCCGCACCGCCGCACAGAAGGGCGCCATTGCGTCCGCGTTGCGGGAGAAGGTTTGGCCGGTGCTGTCTGCCGGGCGTTGCGGCCCGTTGGTGCACGAGGTGTTCCCGCTGGACCGCGCCGCCGACGCGCATCGGCTGATGGAAAGCAGCGCGCATATCGGCAAGATCATGCTGCGCGTTGCTGATTAAACGCCGGCATTCGTGAATGGGGCGGGTTGAGCCGCGTCACAGGTCGGCCATCGCCCATGGCGGCACCCGGGTGAGCTGGGCGATCCAGCGCAGCGCGCCGGGCCAAGCCTGGGCCGCCGCAACCGCCAGCCCGGGCCGTGCCCGTCCGGCGCGGTAAAACCACCCGGCACGGCCGATCTGCCCCTGGATGTCCCGCCGCATCTTGGCGTGATAGGCCCGCGCATCCGACCCCCGGTGCGCCGCGGCCGCCGCGAAGGCGCTGTGCAGGGCAATCGAGATGCCGTCGCCGCAAAAGGATGGGATCACCCCCATCTGGTCTCCAAGGCGGAACAAGCCCGGCCAATCGGCAGGGCCGGGCGCGTGCAGGTGGCCATACGGCACGCGGAAGATCGACAACGGCCGGTTCAACGCTTCGGCAGCGCCCGCCAAGCGGCGGGCCAGATGCGGGCAGGCTTGCTCCAGGTACACCCGCACGCCGGGCCAGGTGCCGCCCGCCGCCTTGAACCGGGCACGGTCGATCAGCAGGCAAAGGTTGGCGACGCCGTTCTCGATAAGCTGCAGCCCGGCATAGCCGCCGCGGAACAGCAGGACTTCGACATGACGCGCCAGTTCGGCCTGCTGCGCCGGGTGGAGGACAAAGTACATTTTGAAGCCGACCAAGTCCTCCGCAGCCCGGCCGGGTTGGCGGCGCGCGCCGCGCAGGTCGTGCTTGCCGGTCGCGAGGAACACGGCAGGCGCAGACACGTGGCCCATGCCGTCCACCGCCAGCCCCGTTGGCGACGCGCTGCGGATCGCATGGCCGCGCAGCAGTTCGGCGCCTGCCTGCCCGCCCTGCGCCAGCATCGCCTCGTCCAGCGCACGGCGGGACAGGCTCAGGCCCTGGAACTGCAAGGCCGCGCACGCTGCCCGGTTCCCGTGCACCAACCGCACCGCGTCGATCCGGGCCGCGCCGAAGGCAAGCGGGTCGATCCCCAGCCGGGCCAAATAGGACTGGGCCTCATGGCTGACGAACTCGCCGCAGATTTTGTCGTGCGCCTCCGTTTCACGCTCAATCAGCATGGCCTTCGGCCCCAGCAGGCAGGCCACCGCGGCGCCAGCGACGCCCCCGCCTGCAATCAGCGCCTCCAACCCGGGCGCTTCAGCGAACGCGGCTGACGCAGAAGCGGAATGGCATGGACCAGCGCACCGTCGCCACCCCCGCCAGCCCCGCGCGCCGCAGCAGGGTGTCCCAGTCCCGCCGGCGGAAGCTGCGCGCCACGCTGATGGGGCCGTCATGCCGCACGAACCGATGCCAACCCGCGGCGGCGCTCAGCAGGCGGAAACCATGGAATGCGATGGGATGGCGATGCAGGTCGTTGATGAACCAACCCCGGCGCGCCCGCGCCTCCATCCAGGCCAGGAATTCTACAATTTGCGTGTCCGTCAGGTGGTGGGTGAACAAGGAACTGATCACCACGTCCGTTTCGCCCGGCGGCAGGTCGAACAGGTCGCCGGTGACAAAGCGGATGCCCATGGCCGGGGACGTTGCCGCCTCCGCCGCCGCGGTGCTCCACGGGTTCAGGTCCACCCCCGACAGCTCCATCCGCAGGCCGCGCCGGGTGCCCCAGCGGTGGATGCGGCGCAGCATGTCGCCCTCGCCGAACCCGGCATCCAGCACCGACAGCCGCTCGCCCGCCGCCATGCCGCGCGCCACCCGGCGCATGAAGGCGAGGGTCGGGGGGCGGGCCAGCGTCACGCTGTTCACGGCCGCGAGGTCGGCCAGGCACTGCGCGAAGTCGTCCGCGCTGACAACCTCCGTATCCATCCATTCCAGTTGCGGGCTGCGCTGGCGGAAGTCGGTCATAGCAGGCTGAACCGGAACGTTTCGGCGCACAGGCCGGGGCCGAAGGCCATGGCGATGCCGGGTCCCGCGGCGCCCTGGGCCAGGATGCGCGCCAGCACGAACATCAGCGTGGCGGACGACACGTTGCCCACGGCTTGCAGCACCGCCCGGGAATGGTGCAGCGCATCGGATGGCAGGCGCAGCCCGGCCTCCACCGCGTCCAGCACCGTGCGCCCCCCGGCGTGGACCGCCCAATGCGCGACGCTCGCGAGATCCTCGCCGCGCAGGAAGCCGCCGGCATCGTTGCGGTCGGCCTCGTGGCGCAAGGCGGTTGCGATCCGCCCTGGCACCTTGCCGGACAGGTGCATGTCGAAGCCCTGGTCGCCGATGCGCCAGGTGATCAGGTCCTGCGTGTCCGGGATCGTGCTGGCGTGGAAGTCGTGCAGCGCGATGCCTCGCGCCTCCGCCGTCACCAGCGCGGCCGTGGCCCCGTCGCCGAACAGCAGGAAGGACAGCACGCGCTCCAGGTCCGCCGTTTCCTGGAGATGCAGCGAGCACAGTTCCAGGTTGACCACCAGCACCCGCGCGTTCCGGTCGGACCGCACGATATGATGGGCGGCGCGCAGCGCCGGCACGGCGGCATAGCACCCCATGAAGCCGACCAGCGTGCGCTCCAGCGATCCGCCGAGCCCGAGGCGGTCAGCGATCAACTGGTCCAACCCCGGCGCGGTGAACCCGGTGCAGCTTGCGACCACCAGATGGGTGATGCGTTCGTCGGTGACGCCGAGCCGCTCGACAGCTTGCGCGGCCAGCGCCACGGCGTCCACCTCGTAGCGCGCCATCCGGGCGGCGGTGCCGGGGAACGCGCCGCGGCGGTAGAAGCCCTCGGCATCGACCTTCTCCGCGCCGGGCACCCCGGGCTGGAAGGAGGAGTAGCGGTGGGCAATCCCGGCGCGTTCCGCCATGCGCTCAAACACGGTGCGCGCACGGTCGTCGGCCAGCAAGGTGCGGGCGAAGGCCACGAACGCTTCATGCACGTCATGCGGCGGGACGGCGGTGCCGATCCGGTTGATGTGCGCGGTCACGCTGCCCGGAACGCCAGCACGGCGTTCAGCCCGCCGAACGCGAAGGAGTTGGACAGCGCCGCCTGGATCGGCGCGGCGCGGGAAACGTTGGGCACGCAGTCCACGTCGCACTCCGGGTCCACGTCCCGGAAACCCGCGGTCGGCGGCAGCACGCCGTCCCGCAGCGCCATGACCGTCGCTACCGCCTCCAGCGCGCCGCCGGCGGACAAGCAGTGCCCGATCATGCTCTTGTTCGACGAGACAGGAGGCGGCCGGCCAAACACCCGGCGCAGCGCCGCGCTCTCGATCCGGTCATTCAGCTTTGTGCCGGTACCGTGGGCGTTCACATAGCCGATCTCGGCGGCGTCAAGCCCCGCGTCGTCGAGCGCCGCCTGCATCGCAGCGGCCGCTCCCCCGGCATCCGGCGCAGTGATGTCGGCGGCATCGGCGCTCATCCCGCTGCCGGCGACCTCGGCGAGGATGGTGGCGCCCCGGCCCCGCGCATGGTCCCAATCTTCCAAGACCAGGACGGCCGCACCCTCCCCAAGCACCAGCCCGGTGCGGTCGCGCGAAAACGGGCGGCACGTGTCGGCGCTGAGCACGCGCAAGGCTTCCCAGCACTTGAACACGCCCACGACGATCGAGGCATCGGCCCCTCCGGCCAGGATCACCTCTGCCCGCCCGGCGCGGATCGTGTCGGCCGCCAAGGCGATGGCATGGTTGCCCGACGCGCAGGCGGACGCAACGGCGTAGCACGGGCCGCGCAGCCCGAACTCAATCGACAGGTGCGACGCCGGAGCGTTCGGCATGACTCGCGGCACGGTGAACGGATGCACACGGCTCGCCCCCTCGCCGTAAAACGCCAGGTAGCTCGCATCAAGGCTGGACTGCCCGATGGCCGCCGCCATGATCGCGCCACGCCGCGCCGCCTGCGTGGCGTCGGGCGCCAGGTCGGCCTGACGCACCGCTTCCCGCGCCGCGACGACGGCGAGTTGTGCCGAACGGTCCAGCATCGGGAGGCGCCGGCTGTCGAAATGGGCGGCCCCGTCGAACCCGACGATTTCCGCCGCGATGCTGGCTGAAAGGCGGTTTGTCTGAATTCCGGTAATCGGCCCGATGCCGCTCTGCCCTGCCTGCAGCGCGGACCACATGGCGGGCACGTCGCGGCCTATGGCGCAGATCGCCCCAAGCCCGGTGACGGCAACCCGCCGCCTTCCGTTACCTGGCATCTAGGCGGGGCAACTCCGACGGTGCCGCCTCCAGGGTGCCGAGCACATGCTGAACCAGGTCGCCAACCGTCTGGAACTCCGCGCCGGTACGCTCCGACACCACGGGGATGTCCACCTTGAAGCGTTCCTCGATCGCGAAGATCGCCTGCACAAGGTCGAGCGAGGCGATGTCCAGATCACTGATCAAAGCATCCGGATGCAGGCGTGCCCGGTCCACACCGGTTTCCTTCGCGATGAGGTCCAGGATCTCTGCGCTGCGCGGGTCATACATGCTCAGTCCAACGCCTATGCTTCAGGTGCAGCAGAGAAAATAGCGACGCTTCACCTACGCGAAAGTGGCGTTCCCGGTTCCGTGTTCCAATCTGCCCAGTCCCTCGTCACCCCGCCGGGGGCGTCGAGCCGATGCTGGGGCTGCCGCCGGCGGTGTAGGCCGGGGCGCTCTCGTCGAAGCGGCTCCAGCCGCCCCGACGGTACTCGTCGGCCCGGGTGCCGATGTCAACCGTCGCGTGCTTGGCCAGGATGGACTCGACCATAGCGCCCTGGCTTCCCTCCGCGCGCACCGTCACGAGCGTTCCACCGCGGCGTACGCCCTCCGTATAGGTATGCGCATCGGTTTCCGCCACGCCGGCGCCGATCAGCGATCCCAGCAGCCCGCCCGACGCCGCGCCCACCCCGGCGCCCAACGCCGTGGCCACCAGCCAGCCGGCTGCGACGACCGGACCAATGCCGGGAATGGCCAGCATGCCGAGCCCGGCCAGCAACCCGGCGCCGCCGCCAAGGACCGTCCCCACCGACGCGCCGGTCCCGGCACTGTCGGCCACGGCATCGGCCGGCTCGGTTTCCTCAATGGGACCCGTGTTGCCGCCCGCGTGCCGGTTGTTCAAGTTGTTTGCGACCAAGCTGATAGCGGCGTGGGGCACGCCGCTTGCCTCCAAGTCGGCCACCGCTTCTGTCGCATGCTCATAGGTGTCGAACAGCCGTGTGATCACCATGTCCATCGGCACGCTCCTCAAAAGATCCTGAGTGCCGATATCAGCAGACACTGGCGAGCGGGGATACTGCCGCAGGTTGCCCTCAAAGGAGCCGACGGCTCAGGTTTCGCCCGCGGTAGGCGCCGCCCCCTATCACCGTCGCACGGCAGGCGTTTCAGATGGAGAAGGCGGTCAGCCCTCCCCAAGATCCTTCACGACTTCTGCTGGCGCCGAAGGGTCAAGCTTCTTCGCCTTGTCGATCAAACGGTCGGCCTGGTTCTCATCGCCCTTGTCCAATGCCTCCAGCGCCTGCTCCGTCAGGTCCAGTGCCTGCTCATGCTTCTTGTCCGTGTCGCTCATCGCCGCGTTCCCTTTTGTCTGATGCCGAAGCGTTCGAATCGGGCGGAGGTTCCTTGCTGACAAGCGTGGGATGACGGAACAACAAGCAGCCTTAAACATCCAAGTTCGCCACCTTCAACGCATTCCCCACAATGAAATCCCGCCGTGGCTCCACGACATCGCCCATCAGCGTCGAGAACACCTGCGCCGCGTCCTCCACGTCGCCCACCTTCACTTGCAGCAGGGTGCGGACCTGCGGGTCCAGCGTGGTCTTCCAAAGCTGCTCAGGGTTCATCTCGCCCAAGCCCTTGAAACGTTGGATCGCCAGGCCCTTGCGGCCCTGGGCCAAGACACGGTCGAATGCGGTCGCAGGGCCGGCGACGCGAAGCTCGGCCTTGTCCAGAGCGAGCACCGCAGGCTCGGCGAAGCGGCCGGCCAGCGCCTCGGCCCGGTCCGCCAGCCAGCGCGCCTCGGCGCTGCGCAGGCTGCCGCTGTCCACGCTGTAACGCTCAGCCACGCCGCGCACCGTCCGGGCGAGATGCAGGCCGCGGTCGTCCGCCGAAACCTTCCAGGTGCGCTCGTTCGGCAGGGACACCGCGTTCAGCCGTTGCACCAGGTCGTTGCTGACCGCCATGGTGCGCGCCGCGTCGGCGGTCAGCGCGCCGGCAATGGCGGCCTGCTCCAGCAACCCGGTCGGCACGGAGGTGGCGAGCCGGCGCAAGTTGCCCGCCGCTTCCCGCAGCCACCCCAGCTCCCCCGCCATCTCGTCGCCCGCGAACACCCGGCCATCGGCATAGGCCAGCCGCGCCTCCGCCAGCGCCTTGTCGAGCAGGTAATCCTCAAGCGCCTGGTCGTTTTTCAAGTAACGCTCGTCGTGGCCGCGCTTAGCGCGGTAAAGCGGCGGCTGCGCAATGTACAGATGGCCGCGCTCGATCAGCTCCGGCATCTGGCGGAAGAAGAACGTCAGCAGCAGCGTGCGGATGTGGCTGCCGTCCACGTCCGCGTCCGTCATGATATTGATGCGGTGGTAGCGCAGCTTACGGATGTCGAAGCCGCCCTGCTCCGGCTCCCCGCGGCCGATGCCGGTGCCCAGTGCGGTGATCAGCGTGCCGATCTCGGCGCTGCCGAGCATGCGGTCGAACCGCGCCCGCTCGACGTTCAGGATCTTGCCCTTCAGCGGCAGGATCGCCTGGAACTTGCGGTCGCGGCCCTGCTTCGCTGAGCCGCCGGCACTGTCGCCCTCGACGATGAACAGCTCGCTCTTGCTGGGATCGCGCTCCTGGCAGTCCGCGAGCTTGCCCGGCAGGGTGCTCACGTCCAGCACGCCCTTGCGCCGGGTCAGCTCGCGCGCCTTGCGCGCCGCTTCTCGCGCGGAGGCCGCGTCCATCACCTTCTGGATGATGGATTTGGCTTCCTTGGGGTGGGTCTCGAACCAGTGGGATACCGTGTCGGCCACCGCCGCCTGCACCACCGGCTGCACCTCGGAGCTGACCAGCTTGTCCTTGGTCTGGCTGCTGAACTTCGGGTCCGGCACCTTGACCGACAGCACCGCCGTCATGCCTTCCCGCATGTCGTCGCCGACGAGGTCGAGCTTCTCCTTCTTGCCCATCCCCTCCGCATACCGCGTCACCACGCGGGTCAGCGCCTGGCGGAACCCGGCCAGGTGCGTGCCGCCGTCGCGCTGCGGGATGTTGTTGGTGAAGCACAGCATCGTCTCGTGGAAGCTGTCGTTCCAAGTCAGCGCGAACTCGACGCGGATGCCGACCTGGCTTTCCTCGGTTGTGACCGAGATCGGCTGCGACACCACGGAGGTCTTGCTGCGGTCGAGCCAGGCGACGAACGCTTCCAGCCCGCCGTCGTACTTGAACTGCGTTTCCTGGGCCGGCGCGTGCCGCTCGTCCCGCAGCACGATGGCAAGGCCGGAGTTGAGGAACGCCAGTTCCCGCAGGCGGCGCTCCAGTATGGCGTAGTCGAACTCGACTTTTGTGAATGTGCCGGTGCTGGGCTTGAAGCAGACCTCGGTGCCGCTCGGCTTGCCGGACGGGCCGACCACCCGCAGCGGCTCCGTCGTTTCGCCGTGCTCGAACCGGATGAAGTGCTCGGTCCCGTTGCGCCAGATGCGGACTTCCATCCACTGCGACAGCGCGTTCACCACGGCCGCACCCACGCCGTGCAGGCCGCCGGACACCTTGTAGCTGTTCTGGTTGAACTTGCCGCC